>NZ_JASATI010000060.1:0-24914 GCF_038440225.1 Hydrogenophaga sp. OTU3427
GCGGCGCTCGGCTTTCTCAATCGGGGTGAGTTCGCCGGCCTGCAGCAGCAGCGGGCGGATGGCGCTGTAGGCCCAGTGGGTGGCGCGGGTCTGGCGGGTGGGCACGCCGGGGGGCAGCACGGCGCGCAGGCTGGGCCACAGGGGCACGAGGTTCTGCGCCTTGAGCGCGTCCACGTAGCTGGCGGGCAGGTCTTCGAGGCGGCCCAGGGCGGGGTCGGGGTGGGTCATGGAAGGTCCTTGTGGGTGGTGGTGTGCTGTGGCTGGGTGGGTTGTCTCAAACCCCCAGGTACTCGTGGACGATGCGCGGTTCGGCCCGCAGCTCGGTGGAGGTGCCGGACCAGACCACCCTGCCCTTCTCGATCACCACGTGGCGGTCGGCCAGGTCCAGCAAGGGGCCCAGGTTCTTGTCGATCACGATCAGTGACAAGCCCTCGGCCTTGAGCTCGGTCAGGGCGCGCCAGATCTCGGCACGTATCAGCGGCGCCAGGCCCTCGGTGGCCTCGTCCAGCACCATGAGGCGTGGATTGGTCATCAGGGCCCGCCCTATCGCCAGCATCTGCTGTTCGCCCCCGGAGAGCTGCGAGCCCAGGTTGGCGCGGCGCTCCTTGAGGCGCGGGAAGAACCCATAGACACGCTCCAGCGTCCAGGCCCGAAGGCCCGGCGCGGCCATCTCGCGCGCCGTGGCCACCAGGTTCTCCTCGACCGTCAGGTTGGGGAACACCTGCCGCCCTTCGGGCACCAGACCCAGTCCCCGGCGTGCGATCTCGAAGGACTCCTTCTTCTCGACCGATTCGCCAGACAACGCGATGCTCCCGGCGGTGCAGCGCAACAGGCCGAACAGGCATTTGATGGTGGTGGAGCGTCCCATGCCGTTGCGGCCCAGCAAGGTCACCACCTCACCCTCGCCGACGGAGAAATCGATGCCGAACAGCACCTTGGCGGCGCCGTAGCCCGCATGCAGACCCTTGACTTGCAGCAGTGGTTTCATGGTCAGCCTATCTCCTCTTCGCCCAAATAGATGGAGCGCACCTCTTCGTTGCCACGGATCTCCTCTGGGGTCCCCGAGACGAGGATGCGGCCGTAGACCAGCACGCTGATGCGGTCGGCCAGGGCGAACACGGCGTTCATGTCGTGCTCCACCAGCAGGATGGTGTAGCGGCGCTTGAGCGACTTGAGCAAGGCGATGACCTGGGCCGACTCCTGCACGCTCATCCCCGCCATGGGCTCGTCGAGCAGCAGGAACTTGGGCCGCGCGGCCAGCGCCATGGCCAGCTCCAGCTGGCGCCGCTCGCCGTAACCCAGCTCGGACGCCGGCAGGTCGGCAAGCGGCGTCAGGCCAGCCGCGGCGATGCCTTCGTCGGCCGCCGTCGCCGCGTCCTTGTCGTGCAACAGCCCGTGCCAGAAGCGGAAGGCGTGGCGCTTGGCGCCCATGGCCGCCAGCGCCGCGTTCTCGCGCACGGTGAACTCGTCGAACACCGAGGTGATCTGGTAGGAGCGCAGCAAGCCCATCCGGGCACGGGCGTGGATGCCCAGCGACGTGACGTCCTGCCCTTCGAACAGCACGGTGCCCGAATCCGAGCGCAACTCGCCCGAGAGCTGGTTGATCAAGGTCGTCTTGCCGGCGCCGTTGGGGCCGATGATGGCGTGGAGTTCCCCGGGCGCGATGTCGAGCGACACCTGGTCGGTCACCAGCAAGGCGCCGAAGCGCTTGGTGATGGCCTGTGTCTGGAGCATGCGGGTCATGGCGTGGCCTCCTCGCGAACGGTGCCCGCGCGGGGCGTGAAATGGGCCAGCCAGCCCATGAGGCCGGATTTGCCCACCAGCGACACGGCCAGGATGGCCAGGCCAAACGGCGCCATCCAGTGCTCGGTCATGAGCTTGAAGACTTCCTCGATGCCCAGGAACACCACCGCGCCCAGCAAGGGACCGGTCACGGTGCCCATGCCACCCAGCACCACCATCACGATCAGCTCGCCCGACACCGTCCAGGCCATGGTGCTGGGCGAGGCGTAGGCGTTGAGGTTGGCGAACAGCAGGCCAGCCAGGCCACAGACCACGGCGGACAGCACGTAGGCGGCCAACTGGTAGTGCCGCAGGGCCAGGCCGATGGAGGCCACGCGCCGGGCGTTCTGCCGCGCGCCACGCAAGGCCATCCCGAAGGGCGACTGCCGCATCCGGCCCGACCACAGCAACAGCCCGCCGAGCAGCAGCAAGGCGGCGTAGTACACCGGCACCGGCCCGGACAGGCGCAAACCGAAGAAGTCGCTCGCGCCGTTGATGCTCAAACCGTCATCGCCGCCAAACTGTTTCAGGCTGATGATGACGAAATAGCCCATCTGAGCGAAGGCCAGGGTGATCATGATGAAGCCGATGCCGGTGGTGCGCAGGCTGACCAGCCCCGTGACCACGCCCACCGTGGCGCACATGCCGATGCACCAGGCGAGGTGCACCCAGCCGCTGGTGACGCCAAAGTGCACCGGCAGGGCCACGCTGTACATGCCGATGCCGATGAACAAGGCGTGGCCCAGGCTGACCAGTCCGCCAAAGCCCAGCGCGATGTTGAGCGCGCTGGCGGCGATGCCATAGATCAGGACGCGGGCAAAGAAGGTCACGAGGAAGTTGTCGTCGGTGAGGGAGGCCAGGGTGGGCACCAGTGCCAGGCCGAGCAGGACCAGCAGGGGCAGCCATTGGGCCGGGTAGCGCAGGTGTTTCATCGTGCCCCCTTGTGTGCGGGAAACAGGCCCTGAGGGCGGAACGCGAGGATCACGGCCATGAGCATGTAGACCAGCATGGACGCCAGGGCGGGTCCGGCCGCGTTGGCGATCTCGCGGTCGGCCACGGCGCGCAGCAGCATGGGCAGGAAGGTCCGGCCCAGGGTGTCGGACATGCCGACGATGATGCTGGCGTAGAGCGCGCCCTTGACCGAGCCGATGCCGCCGATCACGATCACCACCAACGTGGTGATGAGCACGGGTTCGCCCATGCCGCTCTGCACCGACAGGATGGGGCCGGCCATCGCGCCCGCCAGGGCGGCCAGGGCCGCGCCCAGCGCGAACAGCATGGCGTTGAGGCGGCGGATGTTCACGCCCAGGGCGCCCACCATCTCCGGGTTGACGGAGCCGGCGCGTATGAGCATGCCCACGCGGGTGCGGTGGATCAGCCACTGGCTGCCGACGGCAACCACCAGGCCCACGGCGATGATGAGGAAGCGGTAGGTCGGATAGGTGAAGCCGAACAGGTCCACCGTGCCCGAGAGCGATTCCGGCAGCGAGATGAACACCGGCTGCGGCCCCCAGATGATGCGCACGAGCTCGTTGAAGAACAGCACCAGGCCGAAGGTGGCCAGCACGTGGTCGAGGTGGTCACGCCGGTAGAGCCGGGCCACCGCCGTGCGCTCCAGCACAAATCCCACCAGCGCACCGGTGGTGATGGCCGCCAGCACCGCCAGCAGGAAGGAGCCGGTCTGTCCGCCCACCACGGCGGCGGCGTAGGCCCCCAGCATGTAGAGCGAGCCATGAGCCAGGTTGACGAAGCTCATGATGCCGAAGACCAGCGTCAGGCCGGCCGCCAGCAGGAACAGCAGCACGCCGTACTGGAGCCCGTTGAGCAGCTGCGCAAGGAGCAAGGTGGTGCTCATGGCTTACTTGGCCCCGCACTGGGCGACGTAGACGTCCTGGTGCTGGCTCAAGGGCGTGCCCAGGAGCTTGACGCCGAACTTCTCGCCGTCCTTCACCGTCTGGAAGGCGTAGTAGTTCTGCACCGGCATGTTGTTGGTGTTGAAGCGGAATGGGCCGCGCACCGACTTCAGCTCCGTGCCCGCCGCCTTGACCGCCGCGGCAAAGGCGGCCTTGTCGGCGGTCTTGCCATGGACCTTGCGCACCGCGATGTCGAGCAGGCGCGCCGCGTCGTAACCCACGGCGGCGTAGTGGCTGGGCGTGCGGCCGAACTTCTTGGCGAAGGTGGCTACAAACTCAGCGTTGCCGGGCGTGGTCAGTGCCACGTCCCACATGGCGCCGGAGATGGTGCCCAGCGCCGCGTCGCGCAGGGCCGGCAAGGTGGTGCCATCGACCGTGAAGGCCGACAGCAGCGGCAGCTTCTTGCCGAGCCCGGCCTGGCTGAACTGTTTGACGAAGTTCACCCCCATGCCACCGGGATAGAAAACGAAGACCGCGTCGGCGCCGGCGGCCTGGAGCTGGGCGATTTCGGCAGCGTAGTCGGGCTGGTTGACCTGGGTGTACACCTCGTCCAGCACTTGGCCCTTGTAGTGGCGCTTGAAGCCGGCGATGTAGTCCTTGCCGGCCTGGTAGTTGGGGGCCATGAGGTAGACCCGCTTGAAGCCCGTGTCCTGGGCGTACTTGCCCATGGCCTCGGCGGTGCCGTCGTTTTGCCAGGCCGTGGAGAAGACGTTGGGCAGGCAACCCGCGCCGGCCAGCGGAGACGGACCGGCGTTGGTGGCGATGGCCACCGTGCCGGACTCCGCGATGCGTGGCAGGCTGGCCATCAGCACGTTGGAAAAGCCCAGGCCCACCATCGCATCGACCTTGTCGCGGTCGATGAATTTGCGTGTGATCTGGTTGCCCAGCTCGGGTTTGAGCTGGTCGTCTTCGCGCAGGACCGTGGTCACCTGACCGCCGAGCTTGCCGCCCACGGATTCGAGACCCAGCAGGAAGCCGTCGTATTGGTCCTGGCCGACGGCGGCCACGGGGCCGGACAGCGGCGCGGAAAAGCCGATCTTCACGTCGGCCCGGGCCTGTGCCACACACAGGGCGGCGGCGCAGGCGATGTAGGGGAGGTATGTCCGAGTGCTCATGTTTGTCTCTTCTGAATATGCAGCGGCTTGCGCAAGGGCTTGCGCAGCGGCGTGGGGCTGAAGGGAGGTGGGGCGGATGCAGGGCTGGAGGCTCGGCCTGTCAATCCAGCTGGAGCATCACCCGCATGTTTTCGATCTTGACCGGGTAGCTGCGCAGGCCCTCGGTCACGGGCGCGCAGGTGGGTGTGCCGTCGCGCACATCGAACTTGCCCTGGTGCAAGGGGCATTCGATCTCGTGGCCATCGAGGAAACCATCACACAAGCGGGCATGGCCATGGGTGCAGATGTTGTCGGTGGCGTAGACGGCGTCGCCCGCGGTGTAGAGCGCGATGTCACGGCCGGCGACCAGCACGCCGATCACGTCGTCCGTGGGCAGTTCGTCGGCGCCGATCACATCGGTCCAGGGGGTGTCGTTCATGGCGGCCTCAGATGGGGTAGATGATGGAGTTGGGGATCATTTCGCTGTCGTAGATGCACTCCCGCGACGCGAACTTGAGGCCTTGCGGGGTGCGCACCACCTTGTCGAGGTAGCGGCCGACGTTGAAGACGGTGGAGGCTTCCGACAGCTTGGTGCGGAACACCGCGTAGTTGGCTTCGCAGCGCCAGCCGTCCGCTTCCACCTGGCGCACCACCGGGGTGCCCACGACATGGCGCTGGTAGTAGGGATCGTGGTAGAGCGTCTCGCGTATGCCGTAGACGCGGTCCTTGAGCATGCCCTTGCTGGTGAAGGACAGCGTCGCTAGGGGAAAGCCGCGCTCGTGGTTCTCGCGCGGCTGCAGACGGTAGACGCACTGGTCGGTGAAGAACTCGGGCCAGAGATCCCAGTGGCCGGAGTCGACAGCGCTGGCGTAGTCGGCGTACAGCTGGTTCAGGGCCAGCCAGTCTTCGAATTGAATGCTCGTGTTCATGGCTCAGGCCTCCATCACGTCGCGCCAGTAGCGGTACATGCCGCGGATCAGGGTTTCCGTCACCATGTGCTCGGTGTCGGCCACGTCGGTGCCGCCCAGTTCCGCCACGGTGCGGTGAAACGGCTTGCTCTCGAAGGCCTGCTGGGAGAACTCGATCACTTCCCCGTCGTCGGCCGAGACGAAGCCGGCTGGACCGAACAGGTTGGCCTGGCGCAAGCGGCGTTCGGTCATCTCCTCGCTGTCGTCCTCGAAGCCGAAGTGGGTCCAGACAAAGTCGAAGCTGCCGTTCCCGTTCGGCTGGATGTGGCGGGTGGACACGCTGTTGACCTGCTGTTGCAGGATGACGCTGGGGAAGATGGTGGTCATCACCGCCGTGGGGCCGCCCCACCAGGGCTCGGGCACGATGTCGAGGAAACTCGGGTCGTTGAGCTGCATGCTTTCCTTGAAGCTCGACACCTGGGTGACCTGCTCCGATTTCCCCGCGCTGCCTCGGGTCGAGATCATGGCCGCATGGCGGTGGCGGCTGTCCATCCGGAGCTGGGACTTGTTGTCCGCGCGCCAAAGCCCGAAGGTGACGAACCAGGTGTGCAGCAGGCCCGGGTGGTAGGGGTCCTTGATGTTTTCCTGCATCAGCTTCCAGTTGCCCGGGATGCGCTGGCGGTTGTAGCCCAGGATCTTGAGCTGGCGGCCGTTGAACAGGCGGTCGAAGTAGCCCAGGATGGTGGGGCCCAGGTAGTCTTCCAGCGGTTCCACCTCGTGGTCGAAGGACGCGAACACCACGCCCCCGCGCACGGCCACCTTGAGCTTGGTCAGCCCGTGGTCGCTGGTCTTGAAGTCGGCCGGCATGCCGCCGTTGACTTGGCCATCCTGTTTCACCCCACGGCGAAAGGGCACACCCTGCAAGTCGCCCTTGAGGGTGTAGCTCCATTGGTGGTAGGCGCAGACGAAGTCCTTCTTGTTGCCATGGCGCTCACGGCAAAAGCGCATGCCTCGGTGCGCGCAGACGTTTTCCACCACGTTGATGGAGCCGTCGGCGTCACGCACCATGATCACCGATCGCTCGCCGACCGCCGTGCGCTTGAAGTCGCCGGTGTTGGGCACTTCGGCCTCCAGGCCCACGTAGCACCAGTGGGCCTTGTAGAAGAAGCGCTCGAGCTCGCGTTTGTGCAGTTCCTCGCTGGTGTAGGCCAGAAAGGGGATGCGGCTGGTCCCGTCGTCTGACCATTTCAATTCTGTCGGGAATATGACCGGGGTGTCACTCATGGTGGTGTGCTCCTCTGGGTGTGAACGGGGTGTGTATTCGTGGTGTGCGTTCGCGGTGTGTGGGGCGCTCTCAGACGCCGCTGGGGTAGAAGGCATCGGCGTGGACATGCTCGGGCGCGATGCCCAGGCGCGCGACCAGGATGTTGAGCGCCTCGACCATCGCCGGCGCGCCACAGAGGTAGGCCCGCCAGCCCTGCAGATGGGGGTGGTCTTGTTCGATGGCGTCCGTCACCAGGCCGCTGCGCAGATCGGCTCCGACGCCACCCGTGGCGACGACGATCTGGACGTTGAGGTTGGCATGGTCGGCCGCCAAGGCCCGCAGGCGGTCCGCGTCGTAAACGTCCTGCGCGCTGCGCACGCCGAAGTACAGGTGGATCGGGTTGGTCATGCCTGCCGCCAGGGCTCCGCGCACGATGGACAACACGGGCGCCAGGCCGGTGCCGCCGCCCACGCACAACATGGGACCGGTGTGCTTGCGCCGCAGGTAGGCGGTGCCCAGGGGGCCGCTGACGCGCAAGGCGTCGCCCACCTTCAGCTCGGAAAAAACATGGTCGGTCACGCGCCCGCCTGGCACGTGGCGAATCTGGAACTCCAGCTCGCCGTCGTCCGGCAAGCCCGCCATGGAGTAGGGGCGGATGTGCTCGGGCGTGAACTGCACGGTGGCGTACTGCCCGGGGCTGAAGTCCAGGGGCTTGGCCAGCTTGACGCGCAGGCGCCGGATGTCGTGTGTGGCCGGATCGATGCCCACCACCGTGCCCTTGAGGATGCGCGCGGGATGGACCACGACCTCGTCCACTTCCGGCAGTTCGATCGTGCAATCGCCCGACAGCACCGACTGGCAGGCCAGCACATGGTCGTCCTTGCTGGACAAGGGGCGGCCCGTCTGGGGGCCGGCGTCGATCACGTGGCCCTGGACGACACGGCAGCGGCAGGTGCCGCAGCGGCCCGACATGCAACTGTAGGAAATGGGCACCTGCCGCGCCTTGAGCACCTCGAGCAGGTTCTCGCCACTCCTGGCCTCCAGGCGGATGTTGTGGGGTTGGACGTGGAGTTCCATGGTGGCTGGTCGCTTGTCTCGGGCTGGTATGGCTGCGATTCTGCGGCGGTACCCACTATGAGTACATGGCGCAATCGCCATAGTTAAAATGCCCAAAAGGAATATTGGAGTGGACCGATCATGGAGTTGCGTGAGCTGGATCTCAACCTGCTGGTGGTCTTTCATCAGTTGCTCGTCGACAAGCGTGTCTCGACCGCGGCGGACAGCCTGGGCATGAGCCAGCCCGCCGTCAGCAAGGCCTTGCAGCGCTTGCGCCAGACACTGGGCGACGAGCTGTTCCTGCGCACCTCACGCGGCATGGAACCCACGCCCTACGCGCTGGACCTGGTCGAGTCCGTCAGCTACGCGCTGGGCACCTTGCAGAATGCGTTCGGCCACCGGCAGCAGTTCGAGCCCGCCACCAGCGAGCGCACCTTCACCTTGTCCATGACCGACATTGGCGAGATGTATTTCATGCCCCCGCTCATGCAGGCGTTGGCCCAGGAAGCGCCCAAGGTCCGTATCAGCACGGTAAGGCATTCGGCCGGGAACCTCAAGGAGGACATGGAATCCGGCAAGGTGCATCTGGCGCTGGGCCTGCTGCCGCACCTGCAGGCGGGTTTTTTCCAGCGCCGTTTGTTCCGGCAACGCTATGTCTGCCTGTTCCGCCGCGATCACCCGGTGGCCAAGCGGCCAATCTCACTCAAGCGCTTTTGTGAGCTGGGCCATGTCGGCGTGGTCGCCGCCAACACCGGGCACGGTGAAGTCGACGCCTTGCTGGAGCGTGTGGGCATACAGCGCAATGTGCGCCTGGTGGTGCCGCACTTCATCGCCGTGGGCCACATCCTGCAGTCCACTGACCTGATCGCGACCGTGCCGGAGCGCTACGCGTTGCGCGTCGAAGGTCCGCTGGGCCTCGTCAGTTCACCCCATCCGGCGCCTTTGCCCGAAATTGCCATCAACCTGTTCTGGCATGCCCGCTACCACCGCGATCCCGCGAATGTCTGGTTGCGGCAGCTGGTGTTCAGGCTGTTCTCCGACGGGTCGAAGCCGGGGGCGCCCTGAGCCGCTCAACGCTGGCGGGAAACAAGCGGCCTATGCCGCTGCGCGGATGCCAGACGCGCATTTCTTCACACGAAAGCCGCTGCAGTTGGGGTGAGAGTTCATGCGGAAGCTGATGACGATGTGTATCGGCTGATATGTCTCATGCGGCGCAGCGCATCGTGGGCCGACCCGACATCGCCAAACGCCTGGCCGAGCTGGGCCCCCAGCCTTCAGACATGGGCCGGCAGCTGGAATTCGTGGCTGGCCATGGCGATCCATGTCTTGAGGTACTGGCGGTAGTGGGCCTCGTCGTGGCGCCAGATGCTGTTGATGGCCATGCCACGGACCAGGTTGAGCGTGAGGTTCAGCACGGCCTTCGCGCGGCCCTCGGTCAGGCCCGCCTTCTGGAAGACGGCCAGCCAGATCACGTCGCAGGTGCTGCGGTAGTGTTCCATGACGGGCAGGATCTTCTCCATCAGCTCGGGATCGGTGCGGGCGACCACGATGGTTTCCAGCGCCGCCAGAAACGGCCAGTCGAAGTACACGCTGGTGCAATCCGCGATGTAGCCTTCGATGGGGTTCCGGTGGGCCTCTGCGGTCAGGGCCACCCGCTGGCCTCTCGCGATCGCCTCGTCGTACACCATTGCGGTGGCCGCGACCACCAACTCCGCCTTTGACGTGAAGTGGTGCATCAGCGCGCCGCTGGAGACACCGGCCACCTTGACCACCTCCTTCATCGTGAGCCGGTTGTAGCCATCGCGCAGCAGCACGTCGATGGCGGCCTGCATGAGCTTGTCCCGCGTCTCGCGGGAGCGGTCTTCCTGTTTGCGGCGCGCTGGTGGTCGGGGCGCCACCCCACGCGTGGCGCTGGTGGTTGTTGTGGACGCTTTCGGCATGGGCGGATTGTGCATGGCGTGGTCCATCGGGGAGAACGTCCGGATCGCATCGATCCGTCCAATACCCATCGGCATCTCGTGGTTTTTAAGAAATTTCATTTACATAACGAGTGCTCTGTATGTTTAATTCGAACACCATACAACACCTAGAGGAGACAAACGGTGGCTTACATCAAAAATGCTTGGTACGTTGCGTGCTGGGACAACGAGGTCAAGGCGGGCGAGATGTTCCATCGCCGCTTGCTGGACGAACCCGTCGTGTTCTACCGCAAGCAGGACGGCACGGTCGTCGCGTTGCAGGACCGTTGCCCGCATCGGTTCGTGCCGCTCCACATGGGGCGCCTGGTCAACGACGCGATCGAATGTGGCTACCACGGCCTGCGTTTCGATTGCACAGGCAAGTGTGTGCTCAACCCCCACGGCGACGGCAAGATTCCCGCCGCGGCCAAGGTTCGCCAGTACCCCACGCTGGAGCGCTTCGGCATGGTGTGGATTTGGATGGGCGACGGCGCACCGGACGGCGGCAAGTTGCCCGATTACGGCGTGCTGGATTCCACCGGCGACTTCTCAACCACCCGTGGCTACATCCACATCGACTCCAACTACGAGCTGATGGCGGAGAACCTGCTGGACCTCAGCCACATCACCTACCTCCATGACGGCTATCTCGGCAGCCCGGAACAGATCGGTGCCGATCAGCAGCTGGTCGAAAACGGCGGCACGCTGTCCTGCAACCGATGGATGCCCAACATCTCGGTGCCCCGCATCTTCGACATGGTCTACCGCCGCGATGGCCAACCCGTGGACATGTGGACCAACATGACCTGGATGCCCCCCAGCTGCTTTCTGCTCGACAGCGGCGTCCACGAAGTGGGTGGCCAACGCGCCGACCACGGCTGGTATTACGGCATCCACATCCTCACGCCAGAAACCGAGAAGACCACCCATTACCACTTCGCGGCCGCCATGCCCCCGGGCACCCGGCTCTCGGAGGACGAAGCCCGGACGTTCGCATCGCTGCGCCGCTTCGCCTTTGAATCGCAGGACAAACCCATGCTCGACGCCCAACAGGCCGCGATCGGGGACAACAACTTCTGGGATCTGAAGCCGGTGCTCCTGACGGTGGACGCCGGCCCGGTGCGCATGCGCCGGCAGATCGAGCGCCTGATCAAACAAGAACAAGACGTCACCGGCCAATAGGCGCCAACCCCCTCCCCCCGCCTTACCCACCACAGACAGACAGCCACGGAGACAAGCATGAACACATTCACACGACGCCATCTGGCCATCGCCGCCGCGACCGCCCTGACCCTGGGCGCGGTCAGCGCCCAGGCCCAAGCCCCGATCAAGATCGGTTTCCTGGGCGAGCTGTCGGGCCCGACCGCCGCCGTGGGGCAGGACCAGCTCGATGGCTTCTTGCTGCGGCTTGAACAAAACGGCGGCAAGCTCGGCGGGGTGCCGATCCAGCTGGTCAAGGAAGACAGCCAGCTCAAGCCCGATGTCGCGAACCAGGCGGCCAGGAAACTAATCGAGCGCGACAAGGTGTCCGTCATCACCGGCATCTCGTTCTCCAACATCATGATGGCCACCCACAAGTACATCACCGACAACGAGGTGTTCCTGATCGGCTCGAACGCCGGCCCCTCGCAGATCGCCGGTGGCCAATGCTCCGCCTACCAGTTCATCACGTCCTGGCAGGGCGACCAGGCCGCCGAGGCGATCGGCCAGTACGCCACCGAGAAGGGCTACAAGCGGGTCTTTGTCCTGGCGCCCAACTACCAGGCCGGCAAGGACATCGTGACGGGCTTCAAACGCTTCTACAAGGGCCAGCTGGCCGACGAGCTGTACACCCCGCTGAACCAGCTCGACTTCTCGGCCGAGCTCTCCCAACTCGCGGCCGCCAAGCCCGACGCGGTGTTTGCCTTCTACCCGGGTGGCCTGGGCGTGGCCTTCGCCAAGCAGTACGCGCAGGCCGGCCTGATCAAGCAGGTCCCGCTGCTCACGACGTTTGTGGTCGACGCCCTGTCCCTGCCCGCCATCGGCGACACGGCGCTGGGTGTGGTCAGCGGTGGCTTCTGGGCCCCCGACTTCCCCAACGAACAGAGCCGCAGGTTCGTGGAGGCCTTCGAGCAGAAATACAAGCGGGTGCCGTCGAACTATGCCGCCCAGAGCTACGACGCCGCCTTGCTGCTGGATTCGGCCATCGACAAGGTCAAGGGCAAGGTATCGGACAAGAAGGCCTTCATGGTCGCGTTGAAACAGGCCGACTTCAAGTCGGTTCGGGGTGACTTCCGATTCGGCAACAACAACTTCCCCATCCAGGGCATGCACGTCATGGAGGTGGCCAAGGACGGCAAGGGCCGGCTCGGCCTCAAGACCATCGCCACGCCGTTCAAGAGCCACCAGGATGCCTACGCGTCACAGTGCCCCTTGAAATGAGGCAGCCGGGCCATGGACAACACCACCCTGAGCGTGCGGGTCAGCCGCCGCGCCAGCGAAGCCACTGACATCGACGTTTTCGAGTTGGTGGCCGCCGACACGGCCGTCCCGCTCCCACGCTATGAAGCCGGAGCTCACATCGACGTCCACCTGCCGGGGGGCCTGGTGCGGCAATACTCCCTGTGTGGACCACCCGAGAACGGGCAGGCCTACCGCATCGCGGTGCTGCGGGACGTCCATGGCCGCGGCGGTTCGCGTGCCATGCACGCGTCGGTGCAGGCGGGCGATCTGATCCGCATCGGTCGGCCGCGCAATGCCTTCGCGCTCAAGAGCACGACCCAGCCCGCCTGCCTGCTGGCGGGCGGCGTGGGCATCACGCCCCTCATCGCCATGGCCTACCAGCTGCAGGCCGTGGGCACGGCATTTGAACTGCACTGCTTTGCCCGCTCGCGGGACCGCCTGGCTTTCCAGGCCGAGCTGGCCGGTACCCGCTTGCGCCAGCACGCCGTACTGCACCTGGACGACGAGCCTGCCCCCGCGGCGCACAGCCTGGACCATGTCGTGGACAGCGTGGCGGCAGAGACCGCGGTGTATGCCTGCGGCCCGGCGGGTTTCCTGAAGCGCATTGGTGATTTGGTGGCGCAGCGGCCGGCCCCGAGGCCGGCCTACCACTTCGAGAGTTTCTCGCCGCCTGCCGTTGCCAGCGGCCAGTCGACGTTCACGCTGTTTTTCGCCAAGTCGCTGAAGACGGTGACCGTGGAGGGGAACGAGACCATCGTCGCCGCGGCCGCGCGTGTCGGCATCGAGATTCCGGTGTCCTGTGAGCAGGGTATTTGCGGCACCTGCCTGACGCCGGTGCTGGACGGCGTGCCGGATCACCGGGACATGTTTCTCACGGATGACGAGCACCGGCTGAACCAGGCCATGACCCCGTGCTGTTCGCGGGCCCTGTCCGACGCGCTGACCTTGGACCTGTAGCGGCCGGCCGGGCGCCTGGCCTCAGCGGCGGCGCCAGCGCGTGATGACGTGTTCCTCGCCCTCGCGCCGGGCGTCGAAGCGCACCACCGCGCCGGGCTGGAGGCCCAGCAGCCAGCGCTTGTCGCTGGCCACGAATTCCATGGTCATGGCCGACATGCCCAGGTGCGGCATGTCGCCGTGGCGCAGCAGCACCCGTCCTTCGTCGGGATAGACCGCCACCACCGTGGCCTCGGTCAGCGGCGGCGGCGCGGCCACGGCCGGGGCGCCCAGGGCCCACAGCAGCACGGCGAGCAACCTGGCGCCGAGCCAGACCCGGTGTTCAGCGCGTGCCATGGGCATCGGCCGGCGTCACGGCCGCCGCAGGTCTCGGGGTTGAGGCCAACTGCCGGCCGCGGGCGAACACCTCGTCCATGCGCCAGTGGCGGTTGGCGTAGCGCGGATCGTCCTGCCATTCGTGCCAGCCCGAATCGCGCCGGTAGACACCCAGCAGCCCGCTGGCGCGCACCTGGGCCTCGTCCACCGCCACCGGCTGGAACACGTCCGGGTGCACGTACAAGGCATCCGCCTCGCAGTACAGCTCGCAGGCCAAGCAGGTCTGGCAATCGGTGGCGCGGGCGATGCGGGGCGGTTCGCCGATCCCGGCCTCGAACACGTCGGCCGGGCAAATGGCGACGCAGCGTTGGCAGGCGGTGCAGCGGTCGGCAAGCAGCAGGGCAATCATGCGGGGAGCGCCTGGGGTGTGGGGGCGGGAGCGCGTGTCCAGACGCGGTCCAGCCCGCCGGCGTGGATGGGATGCGCGAACGTCGGCAGTGTAGCGGGCGCGTCGGTGCGCAGGTGCATGCCGCGGCTCTCGGTGCGCGCCAGCGCCGACGCCAGGCTCCAGCGCGCGGTGGCCAGCAGGGCGGCCATTTCGCGGTGACGCAGCGCCTGGGTGGCGTCGCCACCGGCGTGGGCGCGCCAGTCGGCCCAGTCGCTGTCCAGATCGCGTTGCGAACGTGCCAGCGCGGCGCCGTGGCGGAACAGGTTCAGCGCCGGGTCGAGCATGGGTCGCTGCAGGCGCGCCAGGGCGGTGGCGGTGTCCGGTGCGACGCCGGCACGCTGGGGCCGCAGACCCGCCTGTCCGGCCCCTTGGGCCGCGTGCCGCAGGCGCCGCCCGGCCTGGCGCGCGCGCCGGGCCGCGCCCTGCCCCGCCCACAGGCCGGACGACAGGGCCCAGGCCGAGTTGACGTTGCCACCGCCCGAAACGGCGCCGGCCACCGCTTCGCGCGACGCGGTGTCACCTGCCACGAACAGGTTGGGCACGGTGGTCTCGCAGGCTTCGCTGGCCACGCGCAGCCCGCCGATGCCGCGCACCGTGCCTTCGCCGCGCAGGGCGATCTCGAAGCGGTCGTGGAAGGGGTCGATGCCGCGCCGCGCGAAGGCCGGCAGCACGTTGGGCGAGATCGTGGGCAGCAGCTCGCGCAGGTCGCGTGGCATGCGGTCGAGCGAGCAGAAGACCGGCCCGTGCTGCAGCGCGGTGGCCAGCGCTACCGTGCTGCCGGGGCCGGGCGGTATGTCCAGTTCGCGGCCGCTGGCGTCGAAGTAGCGCGCGAACACGTAGGACATGGCGCGGGTCATCGAAGAGTAGACCGGGGCCACCGTGTAGCCGTTGGTGAACTCCATGCCCGACAGCTCGGCCCCGAGCTCGGCCGCCATCAGCAGGCCGTCGCCGGTGTTGTTGTCGGCGCCCAGCAGCTTGGACAGGAAGGCGCAGCCGCCGCTGGCCAGGACGACCGCGCCGGCGCGCGCCGACCAGACCCGGCCGGTGCGGCGTTGTTGCCCCGCCGCGCCGGCCACGCTGCCGTCGTCGTGGCGCAGCAGTTCCAGCGCCGGGTGGTGGTCGAGCACCCGCACCCCGGCCGCTTCCACCAGGGCACGCAAGGCGCGCATGTATTCGGGGCCGCGCAATGCGCGGTACACGGTCTGCCCCTGGGCGTCGACGCCGAAGCGGTAGTGCGACGCGATGGTGGGCAGGTGGCGCCATGTGGTGTCGAGGATGCGCAGCATCCAGGCGGGATCGGCCAGTCCCAGGCCCTGCTGCGCGCGCTGCGCCACCACGGCGGCGCGCTGCTCGGGCGGCACCCACCAGTGGCCCGGCCCGGCCGTGGCCGTGACGCCGCTGGTGCCGCAGTAGCCCTTGTCGACCAGCACCACCTGGGCACCTTCGCGCGCGGCGCCCAGCGCGGTCCAGGCGCCGGCCATGCCGCCGCCCACCACCAGCACGTCGGTGTCGAAGGACAGCACATCGCTCATGGGCTCAGAGGACCTGGAAGCCGTGGGTGCCGTCGCGCGCCAGTTGCGCCACCAGGCCGAACTCCCAGTCGAGGTAGCCCTGCATGGCCTCGCGTGGGTTGTCGGTGCCCTCGTAGGGGCGGCGGTAGCGGTCGGTGCGCGGGCTGGCCAGCCGCTGTTCGCCCTCGGCCGTGGGCAGTCCGGCGTCGGCCCAGGCCTGGTTGCCGCCCTCGAGCACCAACACCCGCGCGCCGGTGGCCTGCGCCACCTCCTCCACCGCGTATTGGGCCAACAGGCTGCTGCCACAGGTCAGCACGTAGCGCTTGGCGCTGGGAATGGTGGACAGGGCCCGCTCCAGGTCGGTGCGCAGCACGAACCAGGCGCCGGGGATGTGGCGTTTGACGTGGTTGGCGCTGGTGGTGAGGTTGATCACCGCCGTCTGGCCCGGGGCCTCGTTGGCCAGCTGCTCGGCCAGCGTGGCCGGCGCGATCCAGTCGACCGGGCGGGACGGCCTGGGCAGCGTGGCTGGCGCGGGGCCGGTGTCGGTGAAGGCCGATCGGTCCACGCCGTCCAGCACCCACACCTCCCAGCCCATCTGCGTCAGCCAGGACGCGGTCATGTGCGCGCGGGCGCCGTCGTCGTCCACCAGCACGATGCGCGCGCCGCGCACCGGGGCCGACACGTCGGTTTCCTGCACCAGCTGACCACCCGGCGCGCTGCGAAAGCCCGGCAGGTGGCCAGCGGCGAATTCTTCCGGCGAGCGGACATCGAAGCGGTAGGTGGTGCGGCCCCGTTCGGCGGCGAAGCGTTCGAGATCGGCCAGGCTGGCGTGGCGCACGCCGGCGCGTTGCGCCACCGCGCGGGCGTCTTGCGCCGCCTGGGCGCGCTGGGCGGGCGTCACCTCGCCAGCGCGGCGGTCGGCGCCGTGGTCCAGCGCCTGGCCCGCGAGCGTCCAGCCGATGGTGCCGTTGCGCAGGGCCGACACCGGATTGGGCAGGCCGGCGTTGACCAGGGACTGGGTGCCGATGATGCTGCGCGTGCGGCCCGCGCAGTTGACGATGATGCGGGTGCGCGGATCGGGCGCCAGCGTGCGGGCGCGCAAGACTAGTTCGGCCCCCGGCACGCTGATGGCCCCGGGGATGCTCATGGTCTGGTATTCGTCGAAACGACGTGCGTCGAGCACCACCACGTCGGCCTGTTGCTGTTGCAGCGCCAGCACCTCCTCGGCCGGCAGCGAAGGGGTGTGGCGTTGCGCTTCCACCAGTTCGCCAAACGCCTTGCTGGGCACGTTGACGTCGCGGAACAGCTCACCGCCGGCATCGCGCCAGCCTTGCAGGCCGCCGGCCAGCAGCGACACCCGCTGGTAGCCCAGCGACTGCAGCTTGCGCACGGCGCGTTCGGCCAGACCTTCGCCGTTGTCGTAGACCACCACGACGGTGTCCAGGCGGGGGATGCGCTGCCAGGCATCGAGTTCGATGCGGCCCAGCGGCAGGTTGGCGGCGAACAGCGGGTGGGCTTGTGCGAACGGGTCTTCCTCACGCACGTCGAGCAGGGCGATTTCGGTGTGGTCCAGCAGGGCCTGGCGGACCTGCGCGTAGGGGGTGTGGATCAAGGGCAAGGTCATGGGCAGATAAAGATAAAAGGTCAGGCGGGCTGGGCGGCGTTGCTGTAGCCGGACACGAAGCGCTTGCGCGTGCCGTCTTCCAGGTAGACGGATCGCTCGACGGTGCCGATGTCGGCGCCGTAGACGTGGATGCTGATCGAGGTCCGGTCGGCGAAGGCGTTGCGCACGCGGTGCACGTCGCCGATGCGGGGCGAGACGGCCTCGACCACGCCGGGCTCCAGCCGGTGTTCGGCGCCTTGGGGCCGCCAGAGGCCGTCGCTGTCGCGCTCATAGGCCTGGGCGATCTCGGCGCCGCGCAGCACACCGATCAGGCCCCACACCGTGTGGTCATGGATGGGCGTGGCCTGGCCCGGTCCCCAGACGAAGCTGACCACCGAGAAGCGCCCGTGCGCGTCGGCATGCAGCAGGTATTGCTGGTAGCGCTCGGGGTGGGCCTGGGCGCAGGCCTGGGGCAGCCAGTCGTCGTGCGCGACCAGTTGCGCCAGCAGTTCGCCGCCCTGGTCGAGGATGTCGGGCTCCTGGGGCTGTCCGTCCAGCAGCTGGGTCAGGGCGTCGACGAAGTGCCGCCATCGGGCCGGTGGGGGTGGGTGGGTCATCGCGTGGGGTCTTTCTCGAAAACAGGGGCGGGGAGGATGGCGCCGATTTCAACCCAGGCGCGCGGGCGATGGAATGGAAACTTTCGCATAAGCAAGCATGTTTTTCTTCGTTCGCATCCGGCGCCCGGCGCGGTGGAATCGGCGCTCCTTTCCACTGCACCAGGAGCCATTGCCTTGAACACCACGAACACACTTCTCCCCGCTTGGTCGCGCCGCCAACTGCTGCGAGGCGCGGGCGCGGCCGGCGTGATCGGCGCCGCCGGCCTGGCCGGGCGCCATGTGCTGGCCGCGCCACCGCTGCGCGAGGTCAAGCTGGCCTGGAACGCCAACGCGGTCTGCCTGTCGGCGGCCCCGGTGGCGCTGGAACGGGGCATCTTCGAGAAGCATGGCCTCAAGGTCGAACTGGTCAATTTCAGCGGCTCGACCGACCAGCTGCTCGAATCCATCGCCACCGGCAAGGCCGATGCCGGCGTCGGCATGATCCACCGCTGGCTCAAGCCGCTGGAGTCGGGCTTCGACGTCAAGCTGGTGGGCAGCAGCCACGGCGGCTGCGTCCGCCTGGTGGGCGCGGAGGCCGCCGGCGTGACCTCGCTCAAGGCCCTCAAGGGCAAGACGATTGCGGTCTCGGACCTCAACAGCCCAGGCAAGAACTTCTTCTCCATCCTGCTGGTCAAGGCCGGCCTCAACCCCGAGCAGGACGTGACCTGGCGCCAGTTCCCGGGTGACATGCTCGGCGTCGCGGTCGAAAAGGGCGAGGCCCACGCCATCGCCGATGGCGATCCCAACCTGTTCCTGATCCAGCGCCGCACCAAGGGCCTGGTGGACCTGGCTTCCAACCTGTCGGGCGAATACGCGTCCAAGACCTGCTGCGTCCTCGGTGTCAGCGGCAAGCTGGTGCGCAATGAAAAGCACGTGGCCGCCGCACTGGCGCGCTCCATCAACGAGGCGTCCGACTTCATCGCCAACTACCCCAACGAAACCGCCAAGATCTTCAGCCCCTACTCCAAGGCCTCGCTGGAGGACCTGCGTGCCGTGCTGGGCACCCTGACCCACAAACACCACCCGGATGGCCAGGCACTGCGCCAGGAGATCGAGTTCTACGCCCGTGATTTCAAACTCGTGGGCGTGCTCAAGCCGGGCACCGATCCGGCACGCTTCGCGGCCCACGTGCACGGCGACGTGCTGAGCTGAGCCCACGGAGAGCCACAGCATGAGCGCCATCGACAACACACTGCGCCCGGGCGGCATCGCCCCGACCGGCCACGCAGCCTCCACGGCGGCCCGGGCCGCTTCCGACCAGCCCGCCGTGTGGTGGACCGGTCTGGCCGCCGCCCTGGCCTGGGCCGGGCTCGCGGTGCTGACCATCGCCTGGCCCAACACCGTGGTGGGCTTCAGCGACTGGGCCTACACCGCCGAATTCGGCTGGCTGGCGGCCGTGGTGGCCGCCGCGCTGCTGGCCCTGAGCCTGCTGCCCGGACTGCCCGTGGGGCTCGTGCGCCGCGCCCGCGCGGTCGGCCCGTGGCTGGTGGCCCTGGCGCTGGGCCTGGGCATCTGGCAGTTGGTGACCGCCAAGCTCGGCCTGCTGCCGCCACCCTTCTTCGCGCCGCCGCAGAGCCTGATCGACGTGTTCGCGACCGACACCTTCAAGCTGCTCGACAGCGCCGGCAACTCGCTGCTGCTGCTGGCCAGCGGCATCGGACTGGGCGCCGCCGCCGGCTTCGTGGTGGGCGTGCTGATCGGCTGGTCCAAGCGGGCGAACTACTGGATCCACCCCGTCCTGCGGGTGCTCGGTCCTGTGCCCACCACCGCGCTGCTGCCGATCTCCTTCTACTTCTTTCCGTCCAGCGGCTCCACCGCTGTCTTCCTGATCGCGCTGGGCACCGGCTTCCCGGTCGCCATCCTCACCTGGTCGGGCGTGGCCAGCGTGCACAAGCACTACTACGACGTCGCCCGCACCATGGGCGCGTCGCCCTGGTTCCTGGTGCTGCGCGTGGCCATACCGGCCTCCCTGCCCCAGGTCTTCGTGGGTCTGTTCATGGGCCTCGGCGCGGCCTTCTCCACCCTGGTGGTGGCCGAAATGCTGGGCGTGAAATCGGGCCTGGGCTGGTACCTGACCTGGGCCCAGGGCTGGGCGGCCTACCCCAACATGTACGCCGCGCTGATCGTCATGGCCGTGCTGTTCTCCGGCGTCATCACGCTGCTGTTCCTGGTGCGCGACCGCGTGCTGGCGTGGCAGAAAGGCATCGTCAAATGGTGAGCGCTGCCCATCCCTCCCCGGAAGCGGCACCGGCGCAGGCCGGCGCCCACATCGGCATCGAGGCCGTGAGCCACTGGTTCGACCTGCCCGCCGGCCCGCTGCAGGTCATCGACGACCTGAGCCTGGACATCGCGCCGGGCGAGTTCGTCGCCCTGCTGGGCCCCAGCGGCTGCGGCAAATCCACGCTGCTGCGCCTGGTCGCCGGCCTGGAGCCGGCCACCGCCGGCCGCCTGCGCCAGGACGGCGCCGACATCACCGAGCCCGACCCGTCGCGCATCGTGGTGTTCCAGGACCCGACCCTGTTCCCCTGGCGCACCGTGCGCGACAACGTGGCCCTGGGGCTGCAGGCGCGTGGCTTGCTCAAGAGCCACGCGCACCGTGTCGATGAAGCCCTGCGCCTGGTCGGCCTGCAGGACTTCGGCAAGGCCTACCCCCACCAGCTCTCGGGTGGCATGGCCCAGCGCGCGGCGCTGGCGCGGGCCCTGGTCAACGACCCCTGCCTGCTGATCCTCGACGAGCCCCTGGGCAAGCTCGACTCGCTGACCCGCCTGACCATGCAGACCGAGCTGCTGGAGTTGTGGCAGCGCCAGCGCTTCTCGGCCCTGCTGGTGACCCACGACGTGGAGGAAGCCTTGTTCCTGGCGCAGCGTGTGGTGGTCCTGTCCGACCGGCCAGCGCGCATCAAGGCGGTGCTGCACAACGACCTGCCCTACCCGCGCCACCGGGGCCACCCCCGCCTGGCCGAGCTGCGGCACGAAGCCCTCACGCTGCTGGGCCTGGACGCCAGCTGGTGAGCCTGGGACCAGAGCCCACCAACACCCTGCTGTGGCTGCTGTCCGAGGCCCAGCAGGGCCTCTGGCGCCTGCTGGGCGCGCTGGGGGTCACCGACACGGTGCATGGCCAGCCGGCCTGGCCGTTCGCGCACCGGCTGGCGGCCGAGCAACTGCTGTTCGACCCGGGCCAGGTGAAGCGGCTGTGGTGGCTCGGCGCCGTGGCGCTGGCGCTGCTGGTGTTCGCCGCGGTGGGCCTGTGCTGGCGGCGCGCCCGCTGGCCGCTGGTGGGCCTGGGGGGATGGTTGCTGGCGACGCTGCCCTGGCCCGAATGGCAGCTGCTGCGGGTCCCCACCCCACCCACGGCCTTCCACCGCCCCGACCACCCCTTCGAGGCCGGCGCCATCGTGCGCGGGCAGGCCTTGTATCAGACGCAATGCCAACGCTGCCACGGAGACGACGGCCGGGGCGAGGGCCCCGACGCCGCCCGCCTGGCCATGTGGCCGCCCACGCTCAATGGCTCCCTGTTGTGGAAACGGCTGGATGGCGAGCTGTTCTGGCGCGTGCGCCATGGCATGTTGGACCGCCAGGGCCAGGCCACCATGCCCGGCACGGGCGACCGCTGGAGCGACGCCCAGGTCTGGGATGTGCTGGCCTTCGTGCGCGCGCAGGCCGCCGGGCAGACACTGCGCGCCACCGGTGCCTGGGTGTTTCCCGTGCCCGTGCCCGACGCCACCGTGAGCTGCCGGGGGACCCCGCGCGCCCTGTCCAGCCTGCGGGGCCAGCGCCTGCACCTGGTGGCGGCCGGTGGTCCCTTCCCGGCCGCCGATCCGCGCCTGCTCACCGTGTCGGTGGGCGCGGCCTCGGCCGATGCCGACTGCCAGGCCGGCAGTCCCGAGCTGGCGCAGGCCCTGGCGACCGTGCTGGGGGTGGGGCGCGAGGCCCTGCCCGGCCACCAGCTGCTGGCCGACCGCGACGGCTGGCTGCGGGTGCGCGGTCAGCCGGGCGCGGCGGCCTGGTCCGAGGACGACCTGGTGTGCCGCACGGCGGCGTTGAAGCCCGCCAGCGATGCTTCGGCCGCCGACGGCCTGGAGGCCTTGATCCGCCGCATGGACGCCGAGCCCGTGCGCGACACCCGAGGCGGCTTCCCGCACTGACCTCGCGTCGAACAAAAAACGCATGTCGACAGGCGTTTTTATTCGTTGGCCGCCGTGCCGGCGCTCCGTATCGTCGGTGCCATCCCCTCCCTTTCCTTCCCCACCTCGTCAGGAGAAGCCCCCATGGGTGTCCAGTTCATCGGCATGATCCAGCCGCACGAAATTTCCGAAACCTTCGCACGCCGTGGCCCGGTGGTCGACCCAGCCTATGTGCGCGTGTTCGCGCAGGCCCACGAACACGCGGGCTTCGACCGCATCCTGGTGCCTTCCAGCGGCACCAGCCCCGACGCCGTGCTGACCGTGCAGTACGCCGCCTCGGTGACGCAGCGCATCGGTTTCCTGCTGGCCCACCGCCCTGGCTTCGTGGCGCCCACGCTGGCCGCACGGCAGTTCGCCACGCTCGACCAGTTCACCCAGGGGCGCCTGGCCGTGCACTGCATCACCGGCGGTTCGGACGAGGACCAGCAGCGCGATGGCGACTTCCTGGGCCACGACGAACGCTACGCCCGCAGCGACGAGTACCTGAGCGTGCTGCGCCAGGTCTGGACCGCCGAACAGCCGTTTGACCACGAAGGCCGCTACTACCGCGCCAAGGGTGCCTGGTCCGAGGTGCGGCCGCTGCAGAAGCCCCACGTCCCGATCTATTTCGGCGGCGCGTCGGCGCCGGCGCTGGAGGTGGCGGGCCGCCACGCCGATGTCTATGCCCTGTGGGGCGAGTCGCTGGCGCAGGCAGGCGAGCTGGTCCAGCGGGTGCGGGCCGCGGCGGCCCGCCATGGCCGCAGCCCGGGGTTCAGCATCTCGTTCCGTCCCATCCTGGGCGCCACCGAAGCGCAGGCCTGGGACAAGGCCCACGCCATCCTGGAAGCCACGCGCCGCCTGCGTGTGGAGCAGGGCTTCGCGCGTGGCGGGCCGCAGCAGAGCGAGGGCGCACGCCGCCTGCTGGCCGACGCGGCCCAGGGCGACCGCGTGGATGAACGCCTGTGGACCGCCATCGCGCGCGAGACCGGCGGGCGCTCCAACACAACCTCGCTGGTGGGCACGCCCGAGCAGGTGGCCGACGCGCTGCTCAAGTACCACGATCTGGGCATTGGCACCTTCCTGATCCGTGGCTTCGACCCCCTGGCCGACGCCATCGGCTATGGCCGTGAACTGCTGCCCCTGGTGCGCGACAAGCTCGCCCGGCGCGAGCGGCATGGCGCATCCGTGTCCGCCCTGGAAGCCCAGCCCGCCTGACCGCCCCGAACGCCCCTTCACACGAAAGCCCCTTCCCATGTCCACCACACGCCACGACAGCCTGCCCGCCAGCCTGCGCCTGCTGCTCAACGCCCAGCCCCAGCGCAAGGACTGGTTCGACGAACCGGCGCCCCAGCGCGGCATCGAAGACGAACGCCAGCACCGGCGCGAACGGCTGGCGATCTCGTTTCGCCTGTTTGCCCAGCACGGACTCAACATCGGCCTGGCCGGTCACATCACGGCCCGCGATCCCGAGTGGCACGACCACTTCTGGGTCAACCCGCTGGGCACGAATTTTTCGCAGATCCGCGTCTCGGATCTGCTGCTGGTGAACGCGCGCGGTGAAATCGTGGTGGGCCAGGGCCCGCTCAACCGCGCCGCCTTTGCCATCCACGCCGCCCTGCACGAAGCCCGGCCCGACATCGTGGCCGCCGCCCACACCCACTCCACCTACGGCAAGACCTGGTCGACCCTGGGCCGGCTGCTGGACCCACTGACGCAGGACGCCTGCGCCTTCTACGGCGACCATGCCCTGTTCGACGACTACAACGGCGTGGTGCTTGAAACCGACGAGGGCGAGCGCATCGCCGCCGCGCTCGGCCAGCGAAAGGCGGTGATCCTCAAGAACCACGGCATCCTGACGGCCGGCCCCTCGGTCGAGGCCGCGGCCTGGTGGTACATCGCGCTGGAGAATGTGTGCCACACCCAGCTGCTGGCCGAAGCGGCGGGCACGCCCAGCCCTATTCCGCACGCGGTGGCCGCGCGCACCCACGCGCAGATCGGCGGTCCGGGTGGTGCCCTCCACACCTTCCAGAGCCTGGCCGACATCCTGGTGCGCGAGCAGCCCGAGGTGCTGCAATGAACGCCTCGCTGCATTGGGTGGATCTCGCACGGGCGCTGTCGGCCGACTTTGCGCACCGCGCGCCCGGCCACGATCTGGAAGCGAGTTTTCCCTTCGACAACTTCGTCGATCTGCACAACGCCGGTTTGCTGGCCATCGCCGCGCCCACCGAGCTGGGTGGGCCTGGCGCCACGGTAGGGCAGCTGGGCGACGTGATCGGTGCCATCGGCCAGGGCGACCCCGCCACCGCGCTGGTGCTGACCATGCAGTACATCCAGCACCGTTCGATGGGCCGGCCCGGCAAGCGCTGGCCGCACGCGCTGGCCGAGCGCCTGGTGCGGGAGGCGCGCGAACACGGCGCCCTGGTCAACGCGCTGCGCGTCGAACCCGAGCTGGGCACGCCGGCGCGTGGCGGTCTGCCCGCCACCACCGCGCGCCGCACGCCCGAGGGCTGGCGCCTGAGCGGGCACAAGCTCTACTCCACCGGCGCGCCGCTGCTCAAGTGGTACGTGGTGTGGACCCGCACCGACGAGACCCCGCCGCGCGTGGGCGCCTTGCTGGTGCCCGCCGGCCTGCCCGGCACACGCATCGTGCCGACCTGGGACCACCTGGGCCTGCGCGCCAGTGGCAGCCACGACATCGTTTTCGACGACGTGCTGGTGCCGCTGGATCACGAACTGGATCTGCGCCCGCCGCAGGACTGGGCCGTGGGCGATCCCCAGATGCAGGCCGAGATGACGGTGATGCTGGGTGCCCTCTACACCGGCGTGGGGCGTGGCCCCCGCGCCGGG
>NZ_JASATI010000061.1:0-24766 GCF_038440225.1 Hydrogenophaga sp. OTU3427
GCGCCTGGCAGCCCATCCCGAAAAGGCGCTTGCGCGACCTCTCGTAGATCGTCAACACGTTCTCAGGCCACCAGCGGTGCGCTGGCCATGGCCTCGGCCTGCTGGGCCAGCCACAGGGCCTGTTCGTTCCAGTAGGCAGGCGTGCCGAACCACGGGAAATTGATCGGGAAGATCGGGTCGTCCCAGCGGCGCGCCAGCCAGGCGCTGTAGTGGATCAGGCGCAGGGTGCGCAGGGGTTCGATCAGGGCCAGCTCGCGGCGGTCGAAATCGCGGAACTCCTCGTAGCCGTCGACCAGGGCGCCGAGCTGGCGGGTCTGTTGCGCGCGGTCGCCACCCAGCAACATCCACAGGTCCTGCACGGCCGGGCCGCTGCGGGCGTCGTCCAGGTCCACGAAGTGGGGGCCGCCGCCGGGCAGATCGCTGGGGGTCCAGAGGATGTTGCCGGGGTGGCAGTCGCCGTGCAGGCGCAGGGTGGCGACGTCGCCGGCCCGGGCAAAGGCCTCGGCCACGCCGTCCAGCGCGCGGTCCAGCGTGTCGCGCCACAGGCGCTGGCTCTCAGTGGGCACGGCGTGGTGGCGCAGCAGCCAGTCGCGGGGTTCTTCGCCAAACTGGGCGATGTCCAGGGCCGGGCGCTGTAAAAACGGCTGGCGTGCGCCCACCACGTGCAGCCGCCCCAGAAAGCGGCCAATCCACTCCAGCACCTCCAGATCGTCCAGTTCGGGCCGGCGTCCGCCACGGCGCGGCGAGACCGAGAACATGAAGTCCTGGTGCCGGTGCAGGGTCTGCCCGGCCACCGACAGCGGCGCCACCACGGGCACCTCGGCAGCCACCAGTTCCTGCGCGAAGCCGTGCTCCTCCAGGATCTGCGCCTCGCTCCAGCGCTCGGGGCGGTAGAACTTGAGCACCACGGCGCTGCCGTCTTCGAGGTGGGCCTGGTAGACCCGGTTCTCGAAGGAATTGAGCGCGGTCAGGCGGCCATCGCCGTGGAGCCCGATGGCGCTGAGCGCATCGAGCACCACGTCGGGGGTCAGGGCATCAAAGGGGTGGCGGTTGCCGGTTGGGGTCATGCCCCGATTGTCGCGCCCGCTCAGGCCAGGGTGAGCGTGACCTCGATGTTGCCGCGGGTGGCGTTGGAGTAGGGGCAGACCTGGTGGGCCTTGTCGACCAGGGCCTGGGCCACGCCGCGCTCGATGCCCGGCAGGTGGATGTTCATCTGCACCTCGATGCCGAAACCCTGGGGGATCTGGCCGATGCCGACGGTGGCGTCGATGCTGGCATCGGCGGGCAGCGCGATCTTCTGCGTGCCGGCGACGAACTTCAGCGCGCCCAGGAAACACGCGCTGTAGCCGGCCGCGAACAGCTGCTCGGGGTTGACGCCGCCGCCGGCGCCGCCCATTTCCTTGGGAACGGACAGCTTGACGTCCAGCAGGCCGTCCGAGGAACGGGCGCTGCCGTCGCGGCCGCCGGTGGCGGAGGCGTGGGCGCGGTACACAACTTTTTCGATCTTGTTGGCCATGGTGATTTCCTGGTGAATGCCCGGTGGGCGTTGGTTGAAAAAAAGGGAAACAGAGGATTCAGCGGGTGTGGGCGACCACGCGGTCGCGCAGCTGGCGGATCTGCCGGTTCAGGGAGTGGAGGTCCTGCACGCTGCATTCGGACGCTTCCAGCACACAGGCCGGTACCGACCGGGCCTGCTGCTTGAGCTGCTGGCCGGCGGGCGTGAGCCACACCAGCACGCGCCGCTCGTCCTCGGCCGAGCGTTCGCGGCGCACCCAGCCGGACGCCTCCATGCGCTTGAGCAGCGGGGTCAGGGTGCCGGAATCGAGCTGCAAGCGCTCGCCCAGGAGCGACACCGTGGCGCCGTCGGACTCCCACAGGCACAGCAGCACCAGGTACTGCGGGTAGGTCAGGCCCAGTGGGGCCAACACCGGCTTGTAGAGCTTGGTCATGGCCAGCGACGCGGAATACAGCGCAAAACACAGCTGGTGGTCCAGCAGCAGGGCGGTGTCCGGAAGGGGGTGGGTTGCTCGGGGCATGGCTGAATTATTGCTGACAATTAAATTGTGAACAATCTAAATGAATCAAAACCTTGTGGGTGATGGGGGCTTTTGGCCGTCAGCGGCCGACGAATTGGGCGCTGCGTTTCTCGACAAAGGAGCGCAAGCCCTCGGCGGCGTCCTCGCTGCGCGACAGACGCTGCTGCACGGCCAGGAAGTCGGCGATGGCGGCCGGTGGTCCTTGTTCGATCGCCTTGAGCACGCTCTGGCGCGTGGCGGCCACGGCCAGGGGCGCCTGCGCGGCGATCTGGCGGGCCAGGTCGATGGCGATGTCTTTCTCGTGGCCGGCCGGCACCACCTTCTGCACGAAATTCAGGCGCAGCGCCTCGTGGGCATCGAACCCGTCGCCGGTCAGCAGGTGCAGCAAGGCGTTGCCCTGGCCGGCACGTTGTGCCATGCGCAGCGTGGCGCCGCCGGTGGCCATGATGCCGCGCCGGACCTCCAGCTGCGAGAAGCGGCAGTCGTCGGCCGCCACCACGATGTCGGCCGCCAGCATCAGCTCAATGCCCAGGGTGTAGGTGATGCCACACACGGCCACCACCATCGGTTTGCTGCGCCGCCGGTGGCCGGGCTGGCCCAGGTCGGTGGGGTCGACCAGGCCGTCGGGCACGGCGCGTTCGCCGCGTTGCATCAGCGGCGCGAAGCTGGGCAGGTCCAGGCCAGCGGTGAAATGGCCTCCCACGGCATAGAGCACGCCCACCCGCAGACCGGGTGCATCGTCCAGCCGGGTGTAGGCCTCGGCCAGCTGGCGGTACATGGCGGGTGTGAAGCCGTTGCGCTTGGCCGGCCGGTGGATGCCGATCAGCAGCAGCGGGCCATCGGTTTCAACAAGAATTTCGCCTTCGGGGGGCGCAGTGGACATGGGTGGCTCCAGGGAGGTGTCGTGGCCTGATGGCGCCGTTGTGCCACGCTTGTGTGCGGCCCACCATCACCTGCGGGACACCCGCTCGTTATCATCGAGTCCATGTCCAAGAAGCCCGCCGCCGACCTTTCGGCGCAACTGCCCGAGCTGTTGCCCGGCCAGTCCATCGAACTCCTCAAGGCCCTGCACATCCTCACCCGCGAGGGCAAGCTCAACCAGGACACCCGCCGCAAACTCAAGCAGGTGACACACCTGGTGCACTTCATCGAGCCGCTGATCGACGAGGTGCTGAAAGACCAGGGCGAGGTCAGCCTGGCCGACCACGGCGCCGGCAAGTCCTACCTGGGCTTCATGTTGCACGACCTGGTGCTGCGCCCGCGTGGCCAAGGCACGGTGTATGGCATCGAGACCCGCGCCGAGCTGGTCGACAAGTCGCGCGAGCTCGCGGCCCGGCTGGGTTTCGAGCGCATGCGCTTCCTGGCCACCACGGTACAGGAGGCGACGAGCGCGCCCGAGTTGCCGGCGCAAATCGACATCGTCACCGCCTTGCACGCCTGCGACACCGCCACCGACGACGCGATTGCCTTCGGCCTGGCCAAGGGCGCGCGTTTCATGGCGCTGGTGCCCTGCTGTCAGGCCGAGGTGGCCGGTGTGCTGCGCAAGCACAAGGCCTTGTCGCTGTCACGCAACCCGCTGGCCGAACTCTGGCGCCACCCGCTGCACACGCGCGAGTTCGGCAGCCAGATCACCAACGTGCTGCGCTGCCTGCAGCTGGAGGCGCATGGTTACCAGGTCACCGTGACCGAGCTGGTTGGCTGGGAGCACGCGATGAAGAACGAACTGATCCTGGCCCGTAGAATGGGCGGTCCCAAACGCAGCGCCCGCGAGCGTCTGCAGCAAGTCTTGCAGGACCTCAATCTGCAAGAACTCACGGACCGTTTCTCGGTCTGACCCCTTCGGGTCGTGCCTTCGGGTGCGGCCATTCCGGCCACGCCTCGGCACCGCCCGAGGCCATCGGCCCCATCGACAAGGAGTGCCTGGGCGCATGGTGACCGACCTGACTTTCCTGCTTCAATCCATCGCCTGGCCGCTGGTGCTGCTGCTGGCCTGGCTGCTGGCCGAACGTGCCCAGGCGTCGTGGCGCGTGCCACGCGTGACCAGCTATGTGGCCGTGGGCCTGGTGGGCGGCTTCATCAACCTGCCGGGCCTCACCGACGCGGTGCCGGGGCTGCCTTTCCTGGCCAACGTCGCCCTGTCGCTGGTCCTGTTCGAGCTGGGCTACCGCATCAACCTGCGCTGGTTCCGCCACAACCCCTGGGTGCTGCTGGTGGGCATCGGCGAGTCCCTCGTGACCTTTGCCACGGTCTACGTGCTCACCGGCTTCTTCGGCCTGGCCACCGACGTGCGCCTGGTGATCGCCTCGCTGGCGATCTCGGCCTCCCCGGCGGGCATCGTGCGGGTGGCCAACGAACTGCACAGCGCGGGCCAGGTGACCGAGCGGGTGTTGCACCTGTGCGCCATCAACTGCTTGATGGCGGTGCTGGCGCTCAAGCTGGTGGTCGGCTACTGGCACATCAGCACCACCGGTGACCTGGTGGCCGCGGCCTTCGGCAGCGTGCACGTGCTCGGCACCTCGGTGGCGGTGGGCACACTGCTGGGCGTGGCCGTGCCCTGGCTGTTGCGCGCCCGCATCACGTCGGCCAGCGGCGTGACCGTGGTGTTTGCCCTCGCGGTGCTGTTGCTCACCACCATGTCCTTTGGCCTGCAGCTGTCGCCCCTGCTGGCCGCGCTCACCTTCGGCATCGTGGCGCGCGAACGCCGCGTGCACCTGACCAATGCGCAGCGCGACTTTGGCACCGTGGGCGAGTTGCTGGGGCTGTTCCTGTTCGTCTACGTGGCTTCGTTGATCGAATGGTCCGACGTCTGGAGCAGCCTGGCGCTGGGCGCGGCCTTGCTGGTCGTGCGCACCGCCAGCAAGGTCTTGTGCAACCTCAGCGTGGCGCGCCTGAGCGGCATCACCGAGCGCAAGGGCCTGCTGACCGGCCTGGCCCTCACGCCCTTGTCCGCCTTTGCCATCCTGCTGCTGGAGCAGAGCCGCCTGATGGGCCTGGAGCCGGCGGTGCAGGCGCTCAAGGAACTGGCCGCGCTGGTGGTGGTGCTGGAGCTGCTTGGGCCGGTGATCACGCAGCGCGCCCTGCTGGCCGCGCGAGAGACCCACGTGACGCAAGAGTCGGCCTGAGGAGACAAGCACATGCCACTGGAAACCTTCAAGTCATCGGACTCGCTGACCATGGGTGTCGAGCTGGAAATGCAGCTCGTCAACACCTTCGACCTCGACCTCTCCAGCAGCGCCAACGACTTGCTGGAACTGCTGTCGCGCAAGCCATTCCCGGGTGTCGTCACGCCCGAGATGACGCAGAGCATGATCGAGATCGCGACCAGCATCCAGACCGAACACGGCCCGCTGCTGGGCCAGCTGCGCGACATCCGCAACACCCTGGTGGGCGCCTGCGACCGCCTCAACATCGAGCTGGCCGGGGGCGGTACCCATCCCTTCCAGCGCTGGTTCGAGCAGCGCATCTTCTCCAAGCCACGGTTCCAGGAACTGTCCTCGCTCTACGGCTACCTGGCCAAGCAGTTCACCGTGTTCGGGCAGCACGTGCACATCGGCTGTGCCTCGGCCGACGAAGCGCTGTTCCTGCTGCATTCGCTCAACCGCTACGTGCCGCACTTCATCGCCCTGTCGGCCTCGTCGCCCTATTTCCAGGGCGTCGACACCCTGTTCGATTCGGCCCGGCTCAACTCGGTGTTCGCCTTCCCCCTGAGCGGCCGGGCGCCCTTCACCCTGAGCTGGGACGAGTTCTCCAGCGTCTACTTCACCAAGATGGAATCCACCGGCGTGGTCAAGTCCATGAAGGACTTCTACTGGGACATCCGGCCCAAGCCCGAGTACGGCACCATCGAGCTGCGGGTGTGCGACACGCCGCTGACGGTGGAGCGCGCCGCCGGCCTGGCCTGCTACCTGCAGGCGCTGTGCCGCCACCTGCTGGAGCGCACCGAGGTGCCGCCCGAGGAGGACGACTACCTGGTCTACACCTACAACCGCTTCCAGGCCTGCCGCTTCGGGCTGGACGGCATGATGGTCAACCCCAAGACGCGCGAGCAGATCTCGATCCGCGAGGACATCCTGGCCACGTTGCGCCGCATCGAGCCCCACTTCGCGGCGCTGCGTTCGGGCGCCGCGCACGACGAGATCGAGCGCACGGCGGCCCGCGAGGGCAACCACGCCAGCTTCCTGCGCCGCCAGTTCGCCCAGAGCGGCACGGTGCAGGGCGTCGTGCGCGCCAGCGTCGATTCAATGCGGGGTGGGTGAAAGGGGCCGGCCGGGGATGCCGCCGATCTGGCTCTGCCAGTCGGCTGGCATCGCCCCCTGGGGGGTGACGCCGAAGGCGGCGCGGGGGGGGGAGGGGTCAGAACGCCACGGCCTGCCCATCCTTGCGTGGGTCGGACCCGGCGAAGTACACATCGCCCTGGCGCAGCACCAGCTGGGCGCCGCCAAAGGCGAAGACGCCGTTGCCCGATTCGACACTGACCTCGTGGCCACGCGCCCGCAGCTCGTGCACCACCGCCGCATCGAAGCCGGGTTCCACCGCCACGCCCTTGCCACCGGTCACGCGCCAGCGTGGCGCGTCGGCGGCGGCCTGCGGGTTCTGGCCGTAGCGCAGCACACGCAGCGCCATCTGCAGGTGGCCTTGCGACTGCATGGGGCCACCCATCACGCCAAAGGCCATCTGTGGTGTGCCGTCGGCGTGCATCGCAAAGGCCGGGATGATGGTGTGCGAGGGGCGCTTGCGCGGCGCCACCTCGTTGGCGTGCCCAGGGATCAGGTTGAAGCCGTTGCCGCGGTTCTGCAGGCTGATGCCGGTGCCCGGCACCACCACCCCCGAACCGAAGCCCATGTAGTTGGACTGGATGAACGAAATCATCATGCCCGAGGCATCGGCCGCCGCCAGGTAGACCGTGCCGCCGGGGCGCGGGGCGCCGTGACCGGGGTCTTGTGCGTGGCGGGCATCGATCAGCGCCGCCCGGGATGTCAGGTAGTCGGCATCCAGGAGTTCGGCCGGTGCCACCCCCATGGCGTCGATGTCGGCGTTGTACTGGTGCAGGTCGGCCAGGGCCAGCTTCATGGCCTCGATGCAGGCATGTACGGTGTCGACGTGGTCCACCGGCTGGGCACCAATGCCGTGGGCCTGCAGCATGCCCAGGGCCATCAGGGCGGCGATGCCCTGGCCGTTGGGCGGAATCTCATGGATCACCGAATCGCCAAAACGCTGGCTCACCGTGCCCACCCAGTCGGCCTGGTGGGCGGCCAGGTCGGCCTCGGTCATGGCGCCGCCGTGGGCCTGGCTGTGGGCCGCCATGGCACGCGCCAGTTCACCGCGGTAGAAGGCCTCGCCCTCGGTCTGGGCGATCAGCTCCAGCGTGCGCGCGTGCGCTTCGCTGCGGAAGACCTCGCCGGCCTGGGGCGCCCGCCCACCGGGCATGAAGCAGTCGGCGAAGCCGGGCTGTGCGCCCAGCTTGGCGGCCCCCAGCGCCCACAGGCGCGCGATGGTGGGCGAGACCGGGAAGCCCTGGCGGGCGCAGTCGATGGCGGGCTGGGCCAACTGGGCGAAGGGCAGCTTGCCGAAACGCCGGGACAAGGCCACCCAGGCGGACACCGCGCCGGGCACGGTGACGGCGTTCCAGCCGGTTTCGGGGATGCCGCCGCGCTGGGCGAAATAGTCCGGTGTCCAGGCCGCTGGCGAGCGGCCCGAGGCGTTGAGGCCATGCAGTGCCTGGCCGTCCCACAGGATGGCGAAGCCGTCGCTGCCCAGGCCGCAGCCGGTGGGCTCGACCACGGTCAGCGTCATGGCGGCGGCGATGGCCGCGTCCACCGCGTTGCCGCCGGCCAGCAGCATGCGCAGGCCGGCCTGCGCCGCCAGCGGTTGCGAGGTGGAAACGACGTTGCGGCCCATCACCGCGCTGCGGTGGGAGGCATAGGGCAGGGTCCAGTCCATGGCGTTGGCGTGGGGGCTCATGTCATTCCACCTTGATGTTGCGCTGGCGGATCACGGCGGCCCAGCGGGCGCTGTCGGCCTTGACCATGGCCGCGAACTTGGCCGGCGTGCCGGGCTCGGCCGGGTCCACGCCCAGCTTGGCCAGGCTGGCCTTGACCTCGGGCGACAACACGGCCTTGGTGAAGGCCTGGTGCACGCGGTCCACCAGGGCCGGTGGCGCGCCGGCGGGCAGGTAGACGCCGAACCATGTGACGGAGGCAAAGCCCGGCAGGCCCGATTCGGCCAGGGTGGGCAGCTCTGGCGCCAGCGCGCTGCGTTTTTCGCTGGTCACGCCCAGCGCACGCACCTTGCCACCGGCCACGTGGGGCATGCCGGTGGGCAGCGAGTCGAACAGCACGTGCACCTGACCGGCGACCAGGTCGGGGATGGCCAGGGCCGTGCCCTTGTAGGGCACGTGGGTCATCTCCACCCCGGCCTGTGCGCTGAAGGCGGCCGAGTTGAGGTGGACGATGGTGCCGTTGCCGCTGGTGGCGTAGTTGAGCTTGCCCGGGTTGGCGCGGGCGTAGGCGATCAGATCGGCCACCGTTTTCACCGGCAGCGAGGGCGTGACCAGCAGCACGCTGGGCGCGTCGGCCACATGGGCCACGGGGGTGAAGTCCTTGGCCGCGTCGTAGCTCAGGCGCGGCATCAGGTGGGGCGAAATGGCGTGTGTGCTGCTGGTGGTGAACAGCACGGTGTACCCATCGGGCGCGGCCTTGGCGGCCTCGGCCGAGCCGATGGTGCCGCCGGCGCCGGGTTTGTTGTCCACCACCAGCTGCTGGCCCAGGTCCTGGGCCACGCGCTGGGTGACCACGCGCGCGATGAGGTCGGTGGCACCGCTGGCCGGAAAGGGCACGACCACCCGCACCGGCCGCTCGGGCCACGTGGCCTGCGCCAGCGCCGCCGTGCCCACCACCAGGGCGCAGGCCATGCCCACGCCGCCACGAACCCAAGACTTCAGACCCATGCCATGCTCCACGAAAAAAGTTGATTGGCTCGCCGCATCTTAGGAAGGTGGCGCGCTGGACACCAACACCGTTTTGGCAAACGCATTTGCCAAAATGGCAAACCTGTGATTCATTCGCATCAAAAAGGGCAAATCCATGCGCACCCATTGCCTGCAGGACACGGCCCTGCGCTATTTTTTGGCGGTGGCCGACACCGGGTCGCTGACCGAGGCCTCGGCGCGGCAACACGTGGCCGCATCGGCCTTGAGCCGGCAGATCGCCGCGCTGGAGGCGCAGTTGGGCGTGGCGCTGTTCGAACGCCACCCACGTGGCATGGGCCTGACCGCCGCCGGTGAGGTGTTGCGCGCTCACGCGCGCCGCGCCGAACTGGACGCCCAGCGCACGCTGGAAGACATCGGCGCGCTGCAGGGCTTGCGCGCGGGACAGGTGCGGCTGGCCACCTCGGACGCCTTTGCCAACGAACTGGTGCCGCGCCTGTGCGTGGACTTCCAGCGCCAGCACCAGGGTGTGTGGTTCAACGTCACCGTGTTGCCCACCGCCCAGGTGCCCGAGGCGGTGCGCCAGGGCGCCGCCGACATCGGCCTGTGCTTCAGCCGCGCGCCGCAGAAGGACATCGCGGTGTTGTACCGCCAAGCCGCGCCGGTGCTGGCCTTGTTGCCGCCGGGGCACGCGTTGGCCACGCGGCCCAGTGTCACCCTGGCCGAACTGGGGCGCTATCCGCTGGCCCTGCCGCCTGCGGAAACCGCCATCCGCCAGATGATGGACATCGTCTGCAGTCGTCAGGGCCTGCAGCTCGCGCCGGTGCTGGTGAGCAACCACGCCCGCACCGTGATTCAGTTTGTGCTGCGCGGCGGTGGCTTATCGGTGTCCAGTGAGGTGGCTTCGCGTCACCTGGTGGCCGAGGGCACCATCGTGGCCCGCCCCATCAGCGATCCCGGCATGGACCTGCGCGACATCGAGGTGCAAACCCTGGCCGGGCGCAGCCTGCCCGTGGCGGTGGAGGCCTTTCTGGCCTTGCTGCGGGAGCGCCTGCCCGCGCCCTGAATGGGCGGTGCTTACCGGGCGAAGCGCTTGCGCGTGAGCGCCAATGCGATCCAGAAGCTGGCCACGGTGTAGGCCAGCAACACCAGGGCGTGCTGGGCCGCGTGTTCGGGCCAACGGTCCATGAACAGGGGCCGCACCAGCTCCACCGCGTTGGTCAGTGGCAGCCAGGCCGAGACTTCGCGCACCAGGCCGGGCAGTTGCTCGCGCGGGAAGAACACGCCGCTCAGGAACATCATGGGCGTGAGGAACAGCGTGAAGTAGTAGGTGAAGAAGTCGTAGCCCTTGGCCAGCGCGTTGAAGATCAGCGCGATGCAGCTGAAGGTGATGCCCACGCCCAGCAGGATGGGCCAGGCCAGCAGCAGTTTGGGGCTGTGGCTGATGCCCAGGGCCAGCATCACGCCCAGGATGGCGGTGACGGTGAACAGCGCCTTGAAGGCCGCCCACAGCATCTCGGCCAGCAGCACGTCGTCCAGCCCGACCGGCGCGTTCATGATGCCGTCCCAGGTCTTTTGCACGTGCATGCGCGAGAAGGCCGAGTACAGCGCCTCGAAGGTGGCCGCGTTCATGGCGCTCATGCAGATGCTGCCGCTGGCCAGGAACAGGATGTAGGGCACCGCCATGCTGCCTTGTGGCGTGGCCAGGTTGACCTGGCCCACCAGCGCGCCCATGCCGTAGCCGAAGGCGACCAGCCACATCAGCGGCTCGGCGATGTTGCCCACCAGGCTGGGGATGGCCAGCTTGCGCCAGACCAGCAGGTTGCGCAGGAACACCGGCCACCAGCGCATGGAGAGGGTGGGGGGGCGCCAGAAAGAACGTGCGTGGTTGTTCATGGTCAGCCCTCTTCCCTTATTTGTCGACCTGTGAGTTTGAGAAAAAGGTCTTCGAGGTTGGCCGGCCGGTGCAGCGTGCGCAGGCCTGGGTGTTCGTTCAGGGCGTTGAGCAGCTGCTTGGCATCGGCGGTGTAGAAGAACACCGTCTCGCCGCTGACCTCGACCCGCGCCGCCAGCGTGCGCAGCGCCGCGTGTTCGGCCGCTTCGGCCAGTGCCAGGGCACCCACGCCATAGACCTCCACCACGTCGGGTTCGAGGTACTGGGCGATGAGTTCGCGCGGTCGGCCCTCGGCGATCTTGCGGCCGTGGTCGATCACCAGCAACCGGGTGCACAGGCGTTCGGCCTCGTCCATGAAGTGGGTGGTCAGCAGGATGCTCTTGCCCTGCTGCAGCAGCATCTGCAGCCGCTCCCACATCAGGTGGCGGGCCTGGGGGTCCAGTCCGGTGGTGGGCTCGTCGAGCAGCAACAGCTGCGGGTCGTTGACCAGGGCACGGGCCAGCGAGAGGCGTCGCTTCATGCCGCCCGAGAGTTCGCCGGGTTTGGCGTCGGCCTTGTGGGTCAGGGCGGCGAACTCCAGCAGCTTGGGGATGCGGGCGCGGATGTCGGCGTCGCGCAGGCCGAAGTAGCGGCCGTAGACCAGCAGGTTCTCGGCGCAGCTGAAGTCCGGGTCCAGGGTGTCGAACTGGCTGACCACGCCCAGGCGCGCCTTGATGGCCAGCGCGTCCTGCGGCATGTCCATGCCCATCACCTGCACGCTGCCGCCGTCGGGCACGGTCTGGCCCAGGGCCATGCGGATGGTGGTGGTCTTGCCGGCGCCGTTGGGGCCGATCACGCCCAGGCACTCGCCGGGCGCGATGTCGAAGGACAGGTCCTGGACCACGGTGTTGTCGCCGTAGCGTTTGGTCAAGTGCTGAATATGCAAAAGCGGGGTCATGCCTGGATTGTGGCACTCACTAAAATCGCCCGTTGCCCCCAACCGAGGAGTCCCCTTTGTCCGACCGCCAGGCCGTGTGGCCCCAATACCTGTTGCCCAAGGGCGCCCTCACGCGGTTCGCCGGCTGGGTGGCGGGCGGCCGCTGGGGTGGCATCACCCACGCCATCGTCCGGCGCTTCGTGCGCAAGTACCAGGTCAACATGGCCGAGGCGGCGCAGCCGGACATCACGGCCTACGCCAGCTTCAACGAATTCTTCACCCGGGCCCTCCGTCCCGGTGCGCGCCCCTTGGCCGAGTCCGACTACGTTTGTCCGGTGGACGGCGCCATCAGCCAGCTGGGGGCCATCGAGGGCGACCGCATCTTCCAGGCCAAGGGCCACCACTACAGCACCCGCGCCCTGGTGGGAGGCGACGCCGAGATGGCCGCGCGCTACGAAGGCGGCCACTTCGCCACCATTTACCTCAGCCCGCGCGACTACCACCGCATCCACATGCCCTGCGACGGCCGCCTGCGCCGCATGGTCCACGTGCCGGGCGAGCTGTTCTCGGTCAACCCGGCCACCGCGCGCGGCGTGCCCGGCCTGTTCGCCCGCAACGAGCGCGTGGTCTGCGAGTTCGACACCCCGCGCGGCCCTATGGTGCTGGTCCTGGTGGGCGCCACCATCGTCGGCAGCATGGCCACCGTGTGGCACGGCGTGGTCAACCCGCCGCGCCCCGGCACGGTGCGTACCTGGCGCTACGACGACACGCCCGTGACCGTGCGCAAGGGCGACGAGATGGGCCGCTTCCTGCTCGGTTCCACCGTGGTGCTGCTGTTCCCGCGCGGCACCGTGGCCTTCAACCCGCAGTGGGCCGCCGAACGCCCGGTGCGTCTGGGCGAAGCCATGGCCCAGGGCCAGTCCTGATTCTTTTTTTCGCGAGATTCCCCATGACCACCCTCGGTACCCCCCTGTCTCCTTCGGCCACCAAGGTCATGCTGCTCGGCTCCGGCGAGCTGGGCAAGGAGGTGCTGATCGCCCTGCAGCGCCTGGGCGTGGAGACCATCGCGGTCGACCGCTACGACAACGCACCCGGCCAGCAGGTGGCACACCACGCGCGCACCATCACCATGAGCGACCCGGCCCAGCTCAAGGCCCTGGTCGAGGCCGAGCGCCCGCACCTGGTGGTGCCCGAGATCGAGGCCATCGCCACGCCCATGCTCGAAGAACTCGAAGCGGCTGGCACCGTGCGCGTGATCCCCACCGCGCGTGCCGCCCGCCTGACCATGGACCGCGAGGGCATACGCGTGCTGGCCGCCGAAACCCTGGGCTTGCCCACCAGCCCCTACAAGTTTTGCGATTCGCTGGCCGAGCTGCAAGTCGCCATTGATGGCGGCATCGGCTACCCCTGCATCGTCAAGCCGGTCATGAGTTCCAGCGGCAAGGGCCAGAGCAAGATCGATGGCCCCGCCGATGTGCGAAAGGCTTGGGATTACGCCATGGCTGGCGGCCGTGTCAGCCACGGCCGCGTCATCGTCGAAGGTTTCATTGATTTTGACTACGAGATCACCCAGCTGACCGTGCGCGCTGTCGGCGCCGATGGCCAGATCGAGACCCATTTCTGCGAGCCCATCGGCCACGTGCAGGTCGGTGGCGACTACGTGGAGAGCTGGCAGCCCATGGCCATGGCGCCGGCGGCCATCGCCAAGTCGCGCCAGATCGCCCAGGCCGTGACCGATAACCTGGGCGGCCAGGGGCTGTTTGGTGTCGAGCTGTTCGTCAAGGGCGAGCAGGTGTGGTTCAGCGAAGTGAGCCCGCGTCCCCACGACACCGGCCTGGTGACCCTGTGCACCCAGCACCAGAGCGAGTTCGAGCTGCACGCCCGCGCCATCCTGGGCCTGCCGGTGGACACCACGCTGCGCAACCCCGGTGCCAGCGCCGTGATCTACGGCGGCATGGACGCCACCGGCATCGCGTTTGACGGCGTGGACGACGCACTGCGTGTGCCCGGCACCGACCTGCGCCTGTTCGGCAAGCCCGAAAGCTTCACCAAACGCCGCATGGGTGTGGCACTCGCCCGCTCGGCCGACACGGACACCGCACGCGCCAATGCCAAGCTGGCGGCGGGCAAGGTCAGGCCGCGGGCGGCGTGAGCGGGGTGGCGTCCGAGGTCACATCCGCCAGCACCAGCCGAGCCCGCCCCGCCGCCTTGGCGGCGTACATGGCCTGATCGGCGCGCGCCAGCAGCGCCCTGAGCCGGGTGTCCCCGGGCTCGATGCTGGCGGCGCCGGCAGAGAAGGGCAGGCCAAAACCCAGCGAGGGCAGGGCATCGGGCACGAGGCGTTCGCGCAGGCGGCGGTCCAGCGCCGCCACGGACGCCAGCGGCGTGTTGCTCAGCAAGAGGGCGAATTCCTCACCCCCCAGGCGGCCCGCCAGATCGTCCGTGCGCACGGATGCGCGCAAGGCCTGCCCGAACAGGCGCAGCGCGCGGTCGCCCACTTCGTGGCCATGGCGGTCGTTGATGGTCTTGAAATGGTCGAGGTCGAGCAGCACCACGGTCAGAGGCACCTGGTGGCGGCGGGCATGCGCGAAGGCGGCGTCGGCCTGCTCGTGCCAGGCCCGGTGATTGAGGACGCCGGTCAGCCCGTCGGTGCGGGCCAGGGTGCGCAACTGCGCCTCGGCCTCGTCGCGCCAGGCCACCAGCACCGAGATCGTGGTTAGCACCAGCGCCACGTTGGCCGCGATCTGGGCGCCGATGTTGATGGGGTGGGGCGCCTGGAAGTGGGGGTACAGCTCGGGGAAAAACGCCCCCAGCACGCCACGCGCCAGGGTGAACAGGGCGACCAGCAGGTGGCAGGCCCCGAGCAGCCAGCGCCAGTGGCGTTGGGCCGGCCGCACCGGGTGCAGGGCCGCGTGCGCGACCACCAGCAGCTGCGCCGCGAGCAGGAAGTTGGCCCAGCCCACGCGTTGGCTGTAGTGGGGGAAGAGCAGCGCGTAGCCCAGCGGCATCAGCACCACCAGGGCCTGCAGCAGGCGTTTGCCGGGCCGTGGGCCCAGCCATTCGGCCAGCGCCAGGAACAACAGGTAGGGCGCCAGCGAGGCCAGCACCATGGTGGCGGTCGACAGCGCCCAGTCCATCCAGTGGCCGACCCAGAAGCTGGAGGCGATGATGGTCAGCCAGCCGCCGGCCTGGCTCAACAGGCTCAGCTGGGACAGGCGCGCCGCCCGGCTGATCCGCCGCCCCATCAGCAGCGGCAGCGTGATCGACACGGTCAGCAGGTTGAGGGCCGTCAGCACCAGGACGGTGAAGACGCTGATCTCGGGCATGTGTTTACTGGAATGCCACCTCGGCAAAGCTGCGCAGCTTGCGGCTGTGCAGGGCGTCCACGCCACCCGCTCGCAGGCGCTCCACCGCGCGGATGCCGATGCGCAGGTGCTGGTCAACCCGCTCGCGGTAGAAGTGGTTGGCCATGCCGGGCAGCTTGATCTCGCCGTGCAGCGGTTTGTCGCTCACGCACAGCAGGGTGCCGTAGGGCACGCGGAAGCGGAAGCCATTGGCGGCGATGGTGGCGCTTTCCATGTCCAGCGCCACCGCGCGCGATTGCGAGAAGCGGCGTTGTGGCGTGTTGTCGGGCAGCAGCTCCCAGTTGCGGTTGTCGGTGCTGGCCACGGTGCCGGTGCGCATGATGCGCTTGAGCTCGGCGCTCTGCAGGCCGGTGACGTCGGCCACCGCGCCTTCGAGCGCGAGCTGGATCTCGGCCAGCGCGGGGATGGGCACCCACAGCGGCAGTTCCTCGTCGAGCACGTGGTCCTCGCGCACGTAGGCGTGGGCCAGCACGTAGTCGCCCAGCTGCTGGCTGTTGCGCAGGCCGGCGCAGTGGCCCAGCATCAGCCAGGCGTGCGGGCGCAGCACGGCGATGTGGTCGGTGATGGTCTTGGCGTTGCTGGGGCCGACGCCAATGTTGACCATGGTGATGCCGCTGCGGTCGGCGCGCAGCAGGTGGTAGCCCGGCATTTGCGGCAGGCGTGGCGGGGCCTTGCCCAGCGTGTCGCCGGCTTGCGCGGGCAGGCCGGCGCGGCGCGTGACCACGTTGCCCGGCTCGACGAAGGCGATGTAGTCGCTGTCGGGGCGCGCCATCTCCGCGTGGCCGAGCTTGATGAACTCGTCGATGTAGAACTGGTAGTTGGTGAACAGCACGAAGTTCTGGAAGTGCTCGGGCGCGGTACCGCTGTAGTGGCGCAGGCGCTGCAGCGAGTAGTCCACGCGTGGCGCCGTGAACAAGGCCAGCGGCTCGGGCTGGCCCGCGCTGGGCATGTAGGTGCCGTTGGCGATGCCGTCGTCCATCACGGTGAGGTCGGGCAGGTCGAAGACCTCGCGCATGAGCGCGCGGCGCTGCTGCGACATCTCGCCTTCGACGTGGTCGTGTTCGGCGAAGGAGAAATGCACCGGGATGGGCTGGTTGCCCACGCCCACCTGCAGCTCGCCGCCGTGGTTCTGCAGCAGCAGGCGGAACTGCTCCAGGTAGTAGTCGCTGTAGAGGTCGGGTCGCGTGAGGGTGGTCTCGAAGGCGCCGGCGCCGCTGACAAAACCGTAGGACAGGTGTTTGTCGGCGCCGTCCTGGCGCAGCGCGGTGTGCGTCTGCAGGCGCACGAAGGGGTAGCAGGCGCGCGCGCGCTGGCCCTCGGGCCACTGTCCGGTCACGAAGGCGGCCAGCGAGGTGCGCAGATGGGCAATGGCCTGGTCGTACAGACGCTGCACCTGGGCGAGGGCGGCGGCCGGGTCCGAGTAGGACACGGGAGCGACAAATGGGGGGGTGGCGATGGGCGCGTGGGACATGGGCGTATTGTGCGTGAGTGGCATGCGTGCCACCATGCACACAGCGTGCCTGGGGCCGTTACCATCAGAGCCAATCACCTCTTCGACCACCGACATCCCCATGATTCTCGAACTTGCCGACATCCGCATCCAGCCCGGCCAGCAGGCCGCCTTCGAGGAGGCGATCCAGCGTGGCGTGGCCACCGTGATCGCCCACGCCAAGGGTTTTTCGGGCTTCAAGGTCAACCACAGCCTGGAGTCGCCCGAGCGCTACGTGCTGATGATCTGCTGGGCCACCCTGGAGAACCACACGGTGGACTTCCGCCAATCCGACGCCTTCACCCAGTGGCGTGCCATCGTCGGTCCCTTCTTTGCCGGCCCGCCGACGGTGGAGCACTTCGAGCTGGTCGCCAAGTCGTCCTGACATGAAGCACGCCCGCGCCTGGTGCCTCCTGCCCTGCCTGTTGCTGTGGGCCGGGCAGGCGGGGGCGGTGCGGGTCGAGTCCACGGACGACCCGGAGCCCGGGGACCCTGGGGCGGGCGACTACCTGCTGGGCGCGATGCTCAGCACCTCGGGCAACCACGTGGGCGAGGCCTCGCAGGGCTTCAGCCTGCGGCCGCTGTGGTCGCTGCAATGGCGCAACTGGCGCATCACCACCACCCGCGCCAGCGCGCTGTGGCGGCTGGGGCGCGACGGCATCGACCCCGGCGTCAGCACGGTGCTGCTGGACCAGGACCGCTTCCGCCTGAGCGCGTCGCTGCAGCTCGACGACGGCCGCCAGTCAGGGGACGACCCCTACCTGGCGGGTTTGCCCGATGTGCGGCGCACCCTGCGCGGGCGGGTGACGGCGCGCTACACCCTGAGCCCGAGCTGGTCGGCCGCGCTGGCCCTGGGCAGCGACCTGCGCAACCGCGACGGGTCCGCCACGCTCACGCCCTCGGTGAAATACCGCCGGGCCACGTCGTCCGGCACCTTGTGGGAGCTGTCCCTGGCCGCCTCGCTGGGCAACCGCGACCACCTGCAGACCTTCTACGGCATTTCGTCCACCGCCGCTGCGGCGGCGGGCCGCGCGCCCTACCAACCCGGCGCCGGGCTGTACGGGTGGCAACTGGGGCTGGACGTGAGCCACCCGGTCAGCGCCCGCTGGGTGGTGTTTGGCGGGGTGGGCCTGTCCAGCCTGGTGGGCGATGCGCGGCGCAGCCCGCTGGTGTCGCGTGGCACCACCTGGGGGGCCAGCGTGGGCCTGGCCTACCGCTGCTGCTGACCGTTTGCGTTTGCTTGCATCCGCTTACACCGTTCACCGCCGCGCCAAGGGCGCCACCTTGCCAATCGCTACCATGTGGCTCTGTCCTGTTGGGAGAACACCATGAAGTTGAACTTGCGATCTGTTTCCGGCATTGCCGCGCTGGCCTTGCTGTCGTCGGCCCTGGTGGGCGCGCTGCCCGCCCTGGCGGAGAAACCGGATTGGGCCGGGCAGGGCAAGGGCCATGGCAAGTCGGACAAGCACCAGAACGAGCGCCACGGCGGACGCGACCGCGACGACAACGACGACCGCCGGGGTGGCGACCGTGACCGCAACGTCTACCGCAGCGATGGGCCGTCGGTGGCCATCAGCGGTGGCTCGGGCAACGTGCAGATCGGCATGTATTTCGGCGCCCCGCAGCGCCAGGTGCTGCACGACTACTACGCGCCCCAGTTCCGCGCCGGCAAATGCCCGCCCGGGCTGGCCAAGAAGGGCAATGGCTGCATGCCGCCGGGCCAGGCCAAGAAGTGGCGCGTGGGCCAGCCGCTGCCGCGCGACGTGGTCTATTACCCCGTGCCCAACGAGATCTCGGTGCGCATCGGCCTGCCGCCCGCCGGCTACAAGTACGTGCGCGTGGCCGCCGACATCCTGATGATCGCGGTGGGCACCGGCATGGTCATCGACGCCGTCGACGACCTGATGCGCTGAAACTGACTCCCCCCGCGCCGCCTGCGGCGTCACCCCGCCAGGGGGCGATGCCGGCCGACCGGCAGGGCCGGATCGGCGGCATCCCCGGCTGGATCATTTCACGCGCTGCGTCTCTGGCTCCGAGGTGGGGTTCTGCCGGTCAAGGCAGGAGGCGCTTGAGGTAGCGGCCGGTGTGGCTGGCCGGGTTGGCGGCCAGCTGCTCGGGTGTGCCGCAGCCCACCACGGTGCCACCGCCGTCGCCGCCCTCAGGCCCCATGTCGATCAACCAGTCGGCAGTCTTGATGACGTCGAGGTTGTGTTCGATCACCACGATGGTGTTGCCGGCGTCGCGCAGCTGGTGCAGCACCTTGAGCAGCAGCTCGATGTCGGCGAAGTGCAGGCCGGTGGTGGGCTCGTCCAGGATGTAGAGTGTGCGGCCGGTGTCGCGTTTGCTCAGTTCCTGGGCCAGTTTCACGCGCTGCGCCTCGCCGCCCGACAAGGTGGTGGCGCTCTGTCCCAGGCGGATGTAGGACAGGCCCACGTCCAGCAGGGTCTGCAGCTTGCGCGCCAGCGTGGGCACGGCGCTGAAGAAGTCGAAGGCCTGCTCCACAGTCAGTTCCAGGATCTGGGCGATGTTCCTGCCCTTGTAGAGCACCTCCAGCGTCTCGCGGTTGTAGCGCTGGCCATGGCAGACCTCGCAGGGCACGTAGACATCGGGCAGGAAGTGCATTTCCACCTTGACCACGCCATCGCCCTGGCAGGCCTCGCAGCGGCCACCCGAGACGTTGAAGCTGAAGCGGCCCGGGCCATAGCCGCGCTCACGTGCCGTGGGCACCTCGGCCATCAGCTCGCGGATGCCGGTGAACAGGCCGGTGTAGGTGGCGGGGTTGCTGCGTGGCGTGCGGCCGATGGGGCTCTGGTCGACGTTGATGACCTTGTCGAAGTGCTGCAGGCCGTCGATCTCGTCGTGGGGTGCGGGTTCGTCGTGGGCGCGATACAGGTGGCGCGCCACCGCCTTGTGCAGGGTGTCGTTGACCAGGGTGGACTTGCCCGAGCCCGAGACGCCGGTGACACAGGTCAGCAGGCCGACCGGGAAACGCGCGCTCACGCCCTTGAGACTGTGGCCCCGGGCATTCACCACGCTCAGCCAGTCGTCCCGGGCCACGTGGCGCGTGGCCGGCACGGCAATGCGGCGTGCGCCCGACAGGTACTGCCCGGTCAGCGATTCGGGCGAGGCGATGACCTGGGCGAAACTGCCTTCGGCCATCACGCGCCCGCCGTGCACGCCGGCGCCCGGGCCCATGTCGATCACGTGGTCGGCGGCGCGGATCATGTCCTCGTCGTGTTCCACCACCAGCACGCTGTTGCCGATGTCGCGCAGGTGCTGCAGGGTGCCGATCAGGCGGTCGTTGTCGCGCTGGTGCAGGCCGATGCTGGGCTCGTCCAGCACGTACATCACGCCGGTCAGGCCGCTGCCGATCTGGCTGGCCAGGCGGATGCGCTGGGCCTCGCCGCCCGACAGCGTGTCGGCGCTGCGCTCCAGGCTCAGGTAGTTCAGGCCGACGTCGTTGAGGAATTTCAGGCGCAGGCCGATCTCGCGCACCACCTTGTCGGCGATGTCGGCCTTGCTGCCGCTGAGGCTGAGGGTGTTGAAGTAGGCCAGCGCCTCGCCCAGCGTCTCCCGGCCGATGGCGTAGATGGGGCGGCGCTGCGCGCCGTCGCCCACGAACACGTGGCGGGCTTCGCGGCGCAGCCGGGTGCCGTTGCATTCGGGACAGTGCTGGGTGCTGCGGTAGCGGCCCAGTTCCTCGCGCACGGTGCTGGAGTCGGTCTCGCGCCAGCGGCGCTCGAAGTTGCGCACGATGCCTTCGAAGGGGTGCTTCTTGCTGACCTTCTTGCCGGCCGAGGCACCGGACTCCATGGCGTAGCTGAACTTGATGGTTTCCTCGCCCGAACCGTAGAGCACCGCCTGGCGCACGGCTGACGGCAGTTGCTCGAAAGGCGTGTCGGGGTCGAAGCCGTAGTGCGCGCCCAGGCTTTCGATCATGGCGAAGTAGTAGGCGTTGCGGCGGTCCCAGCCCTTGATGGCGCCGCTGGCCAGGCTCAGGGACGGGAAGGCCACCACCCGCTCGGCGTCGAACACCTCGGTGTGGCCCAGGCCGTCGCAGGACGGGCAGGCGCCCTGCGGCGAGTTGAAGGAGAACAGGCGCGGCTCCAGCTCGCTCAGCGCGTAGTTGCACAGGGGGCACGAAAAGCGGGCGCTGAACAGGTGCTCCTTGCCCGTGTCCATTTCCATCGCGATGGCCTTGCCGTCGGCCAGGCGCAGCGCCGCCTCGAAGCTCTCGGCCAGGCGCTGCTGCATGTCGGGGCGCACCTTGAGGCGGTCGATCACGACGTCGATGTCGTGTTTCTCGGTTTTCTTGAGCGCGGGCAGGTCCTCGAACGAGACCGTCTCGCCATTGAGCCGGAAACGCACGTAGCCCTGGGCCTGCAGGTCGGCAAAGACCTCGGTGAACTCGCCCTTGCGTTCGCGTGCGATGGGCGCCAGCACCATGAGCCTGGTGTCCTCGGGCAGGGCCAGCGCGGCATCCACCATCTGGCTCACGGTCTGGGCCTGCAGCGGCAGGTCGTGGGTGGGGCAGTAGGGCGTGCCGGCGCGGGCGAACAGCAGGCGCAGGTAGTCGTGGATCTCGGTCACCGTGCCCACGGTGGAACGCGGGTTGTGGCTGGTGGCCTTCTGCTCGATGGAAATGGCCGGCGACAGGCCTTCGATCAGATCGACATCGGGCTTGTCCATCAGCTGCAGGAACTGGCGCGCGTAGGCCGACAGGCTCTCCACGTAGCGCCGCTGGCCTTCGGCGTACAGCGTGTCGAAGGCCAGGCTGGACTTGCCGGAGCCCGACAGCCCGGTGATCACGACCAGGCGGTTGCGCGGGATGTCGAGGTCGATGTTCTTGAGGTTGTGGGTGCGCGCGCCACGCACGCTGATGTGGGTCTGCGCCAGGGCCTGGCGCAGGTAACTGCCCTCCTCGGTGGATCGGTGGGCGGCGTCGGGGGCGGTGGTGTGGAGCGGGGCGTTCACGGGGGCGGGCGCGTTCAGGGCAACCCGCCATGATAGTGCGCGGGGCTAAGACGCGCTGTGCAGGCCCAGCCGCCGGGCCAGGCGGATCAGGTTGGCCCGGTCCATCTGCAGCTCGCGGGCGGCCCGTGCCCAGTTGTGGGCGTGGCGCGCCAGGGCCTCCTGCACCAGCTGGCGTTCGGTCGCCTCCACCACCTGGCGCAGGCTGCGCCCGGCCTGGGCCGTGGGGGGCAGGGGCGGCGCGACGTCGGGTTCGGTTGCTGGCGCGGGGCTCTCGCGCAGGCCCAGGTCGGCCGCGGTCAGGCTGAGGATGCGCGGGCGCGGCTGGTGCCGCCCCAGGGCCTTGAGCACGCTGCGCCCGATCAGGTGTTCCAGCTCGCGCACGTTGCCCGGCCAGTCGTAGGCCAGCAGCGCGGCCTGGGCGTCGTGGTCGAGCCGCAGGCTGCCCAGGCCCAGGCGGGAGCGGTTTTCCTCCAGGAAGAAGCCGCAGAGCAGCAGCACGTCGCGGCCCCGCTCGCGCAGCGCCGGCACCGGCAGCGGGTAGACGCTGAGGCGGTGGTAGATGTCGGCCCGCAGGCGCCCGGCGCGCACCTCGGCGGCCAGGTCGCGGTTGGTGGCCACGATCAGGCGCACGTCCACGTGGTGTTCGCGGTCCGAGCCCAGGCGCTGCAGCTGCCCGCTCTGCAGCACGCGCAGCAGCTTGGCCTGCACGGCCAGCGGCAGCTCGCCCACTTCGTCCAGGAACAGGGTGCCTCCGTCGGCCAGCTCGAACTTGCCCTGGCGGTCGCTCACCGCGCCGGTGAAGGCGCCGCGCACGTGGCCGAACAGCTCGCTTTCCACCAGGGTGTCGGGCAGGGCGGCGCAGTTGAGGCTGACCAGCGGGCGCTCGGCCCGGTCCGAGCGCGCGTGCAGGGCCTGGGCCACCAGCTCCTTGCCGACGCCGGTTTCGCCCGTGACCAGCACCGTGAGCTCGCTCGGACCGACCAGTTCGATCTCCTTGAGCAGTTGCTTGAGCGCCGGGCTTTGGCCCAGCAGGGCCCGGCCAGGCTGGCCGGCCGCGCGCTTGTAGGACTCGGCGCGCCGGTGCTCGCTCTGGGCCAGCTGCGCCAGCCGGTTGATGCGCATGGCCGCGCCCACCGTGGCCGAGGCCAGGCTGCCAAAGGCCTGCAGGATGTCCAGGTGAGCGTCGGTGAAGCTGCCCGGGCGCAGCGAGTCCAGCGTGAGCAGCCCCCAGGCCCGACCTTCCACCTGCAGCACGCAGCCCATGCAGTCGTGCACCTCCAGGTGCCCGTGCAGGCCCTCGATCAGGCCGTCGTAGGGGTCGGGCAAGGCGCTGTCCGGCGCGAAGCGCCGGGGCTGGCCCGCATCGAACAAGGCCTGGAAGCGCGGGTGGTCGGCCAGTCGGAAACGCCGCCCCAGGGTGTCGCGGCTCAGGCCGTCGGTGGCCAGCGGCAGCAGGCTGTCGCCCTCGAGCCGCAGCAGGGCCGCCGCGTCACACGGAAACAGGGTGCGCAAGGTGTGCAGCAGGCGGCGGTAGCGCTCGGCCTCGGCGATGTCCTGCGGCAGGTCGGCCACCAGGGGCACCAAGGTGCGCAGCCATTCGGATGTTGTCAGTTCCACATGAATTCGAGTCTGAATGACTCGAGAGAGAAATGTGTCAAAAGGACATTATCGTGCGCAAGTGCTTGATCCACAAGGGCGGGTCGCCTGGCACGCCGGTTGCGAAGTAGGGGTGGCCCAGCTTGTTTCACCTTCCACCAAGGACCGTTCCCCGTGCTCACCGATTCCCAACGCGCCATCGTCAAGTCCACCGTGCCGCTGCTCGAAACCGGCGGCGAGGCCCTGACCACACACTTCTACCGCATCATGCTGGGCGAATACCCCCAGGTGCGCCCGCTGTTCAACCAGGCCCACCAGGCCAGCGGCGACCAGCCACGCGCCCTGGCCAACAGCGTGCTGATGTACGCCAAGCACATCGACCGCCTGGAGGCCCTGGGCGATCTGCCGGCGCAGATCATCAACAAGCACGTGTCGCTGCAGGTCCTGCCCGAGCACTACCCCATCGTGGGCGCCTGCCTGCTGCGGGCCATCCGCGAGGTGCTGGGCGCCGACATCGCCACCGACGAGGTCATCGCCGCCTGGGGCGTGGCCTACCAGCAGCTGGCCGACATCCTGATCGGCGCCGAAGAGCAGGCCTACCGCGCCAACGCCGAGCTGCCCGGCGGCTGGCGTGGTGCGCGCGCCTTCCGCGTGGCACGCAAGGTGGCCGAGAGCAGCGAGATCACCTCCTTTTACCTGCGCCCGGTCGACGGCCAGGCGGTCATCGCCCACCAGCCCGGCCAGTACATCGGCCTGCGCCTCAACCTGGACGGGCAGGAGCAGCGCCGCAACTACTCGCTGTCGGCGGCGCCCAACGGGCAGGAGCTGCGCATCAGCGTCAAGCGCGAAGCCGACGGCCTGGTGTCGCGCCACCTGCACGACCAGGTGCGGGAAGGCGACACGCTGGAGATTTTCCCGCCGGCCGGCGCGTTCACCCTGGTGCCCAGCGACAAGCCGCTGGTGCTCATCAGCGGCGGCGTGGGCATCACGCCCACCCTGGCCATGCTCAGCGAGGCGCTGCAAAGCGGGCGCACGGTCCACTTCATCCACTGCGCGCGCAACCGCGCCGTGCACGCCTTCCGCGACGCGATCGACGCGCTGGCCGCGCGCCACCCGCAGCTGCAGCGCTTCTACTGCTACGACCAGGCCGGCGAGGGCGCCGATGCCGTGGGCCTGCTGGACCAGGCGCGCCTGGCCCAGTGGCTGCCCGCCACGCGCGATGTGGACGCCTATTTCCTCGGCCCCAAGCCCTTCATGGCCCTGGTCCGGCGCAGTCTGCTGGCCCTGGGCGTGCCCGAGTCGCAGACCCGTTGCGAGTTCTTCGGCCCTGCGGCCGCGCTGAACTGAGTGCGCGTCCAAGCGCATCCGCTGCGCCTCTGGCTGCGGGCCTTCTGGCTCGCGCCGCTGGCGGCCGGCCGGCGTGAGCTGTGGCTGGGCTGCGCGGGCGTTGGCCTGGGCCTGCTGTGCACCGAGTGGCTGGGCCGCCATGGGCTGGGTGGCAGCCACCTGTGGTTCGTCGCGCCCCTGGGCGCGTCGGGCGGGGTGGTGTTGCTGTTTCCCGCCACCCCCCA
>NZ_JASATI010000062.1:0-24368 GCF_038440225.1 Hydrogenophaga sp. OTU3427
GGGCGCCCCCCCCCCCCCCGGGGGGGGGGGGGGGCGGCCCCCCCCCGCACTTCCGTCACGAATCCCAAGGAATCGCCATGCTTAACCCTTCTCCGAGGTGGCGCCTGGCGCCACTGGCTTGCGCCTTCGTGGCGTCGAGCCTGAGTTTTGCGCCCCACGCCAGCGCCGCTGGCGATGCCGATGCCATGCGCTACCGGCAGGACATGCTGGACTGCCGCGAGGGACGCACCGCACAAAGCCGCCCCGATTGCGAACGCGAAGCCCGCAACGCCCGTGCCGATGCCCGGCGCGGCGCGCTGAGCACGCCGGTCGACCCGGCGGGCCAGACACAGCGGCGCTGCGCTGTTTTCAAGCAGGAAGACGACCACGTCGCGTGCATGGCACGCCAGGGCGCAGGCGCACAAGTCAGTGGCAGCGTGGAGGGCGGCGGTCTTTTGCGCGAGATCACCACGACGGTGCCTGCGCGTTGAGGAACGTTCGCCAGCGCACCGACAGGCGCCGCCAGGCTGCCCACACTGGGCCGAGGATCCTCAACGGAGGATCTCTGAAACGGAGTGCCCCCCATGACCCAGTCCAGATACCTGCTGCTTGCCCTGAGTGCCATCGCACTCGCCGTGTTGACCACGGCCTGTGGCAAGACCGAACCGGTGGCTGTCGCCACCGTGCCGCCGCCGGCCACCACCACCATCGGTACCGAAGTGGACGACAGTGTGATGACCACCGCGGTAAAAGCCGCCCTGCTGACCGAGGCGACCCTCAAGAGCATGGACGTCATGGTCGAGACCCGCAAGGGCGAGGTGCAGCTCAGCGGCTTTGTCGATGACCAGCACCAGATCGCGTTGGCCGAAACCGTCGCGCGTGGTGTCGCGGGTGTCAAGACGGTGGACAACAAACTCAGCCTCAAGGTCGGCGCGTCCACCGTGGGCAACAAGATCGACGACACCGTCGTGACCGCCCGCGTGAAAACCGCCTTCACCAAGGACGACGGCATCAAGGGCATGGACATCGCTGTCGAAACCCGCAAGGGCGAGGTCATCCTCAGCGGCTTTGTCGACAACCGTTCGCAGATCGACCGCGCCCTGATCCTGGCCAAGACCATTGAAGGCGTGCACAACGTGCGCAACGACCTGGTGGTGAAGCAATGAACACCACCACCCACCCCGCAGGCGGCCACGCACCGGCCTGGATGCGCCTGGCGCTGCTCGCCGGCCTCATGGGCTGCGCCGCGCCGACCATGGCCCAGATCACCCTGTACGAAGCCGAGCGCTTCGAAGGCCGCAGCGTCTCATCGCAGCGGCGCCTGCCCGACCTGGGCCGTTCGGGTTTCCAGGACGGCGTGTCGTCGGTGATTGTTCTCGACGAACGTTGGGAGGTGTGCGAAGACGCCCGCTTCCGCGACCGTTGCAAGGTGCTCAAGCGCGGCCGCTACCCCAGCGTGGGCGCCATGGGCCTGACTGAGCGGGTCGCCTCGGCACGCCCGGTCGCCGCCAACGAACAGGTGGACCCACAGCGCTACGCGCCCGAGGCGGTCGGTTTCTACGACGCACGCCGCCGCCGCGATGAGCGGCTTTACCAGGCACCGGTCAGCGCGGTGCGCGCGGTCATGGGACCGCCCGAGCAACGGTGCTGGATGGAGCGTGAAGCCATGGGCCCGCAGCGGGATGGCAACAACAACGTGCCGGCAGCGCTGGCCGGGGCGGTGATCGGCGGCATCCTGGGCCACCAGATCGGTGGAGGCACCGGTCGCGACATCGCCACCGTGGGCGGCGTGGTGGCCGGCGCGGCCGTGGGTTCGCGCGTGGGCAACGACCGCCCCGGCGATGGCCGCACGCGGGACGTGCAGCGCTGCGCCAACGTGAGCGAAACCGGTCCCGTCGACCACTACGAGGTGAGCTACAGCTTCCGAGGCCTGGCCCACCAGATCCAGACCACCACGCCGCCAGGCGCCACCGTGACCGTGAACCGGCGAGGCGAGCCCCGTCAGTGAAATGAAGATCGCCGCGCATAAAGCGCGGCGATTCCATATGACGGCCCCGGATCGGTCGACCCGGGGCCGTGGCATCACGGGCGACGCACGGTCAGTTCGTTCTTGACCGCCCGCACGCCCTTGACCTTCCAGGTCAGGCTCTCGGCGGTGCTGCGCTCGGTCGCGCTGGTGGCGAAGCCAGACAACATCACCGTGCCGTTGAGCGTCTCGACGCTGACGGCCGTGCCATCCACGACCTTGTTCTCGAACAGCTGGCTCTTGACCGCGGCGGTGATGGCGCTGTCATCGATGTAGGCGCCCACGGTCTCCTGGCCCCGGGTGACGGCGCAGCCGGTGGCGGTGACCAGCAACATGGCCGCGACGGTGGCGGCAAAGGTGGGGTAGGTTCTTTTCATGGCGAGGTGTCCGATCAGAGCAGGGTTGAGGCGGTTGTCAGAGCGTCTGTGGGTGGCCTGAACGGGGTTCCGCACAGGCTGTGAACAGGCTCAGGAACCACTCTAGTGACCGGGTCAGGCGGCGTCTGTGCGTTGTCATACACAGCCTGATGGACCGCGGGCGACGGACCCGGGTTGAAGCACCGGCGCGCCGCCAGTTGCTCAAGCGGCCTGCTGAGGGGCCTGGCCCTCGGTCCGTTGCCAGTGCCGGTGCTGGGCCAGGCCGGCCACGAATGCGGCCGTGAAGTTCACGCTCAGCACATCCGCGTCGCTCACGACCACGCCAGGGCTTGGCTGCAGAAGCCAGCCGGCGGCGGGGCGCGACAAGCCGCTGCCCAGGCTCAGCAACTGCGTGCCCGAACCGGACGCCGCCAGTGTCTTGCCATGCTGGTAGGCCTGGGCCACGAACACCTGGGCCATCGGGTGGCGGCACAGGTCATCGGGCCCCGTGGCCACCGCTGGCAGGAAGACCCCGTCGAACATCAGGGATGAGGTGTTGGTCAGGGTGGCCTGAGGCTGCAGCCGGCTGCCGTCGGAAGCGGTGACGTCGCCGAGGGTCGGGGCCACCAGGGTGCAATAGGCACGTTCGGCCGCCAGCGCCTGCCGCATGGCCGCCACCGAAGCGGCATGCACACCCTCGCTGATCAGCATGGCCACCGTGCGCGTGGCGATGCCCATCGGCCGCAAGGGCAACATGCTGAGGGCCGGCGAAGGGACCAGTCCCTCGGCCACCGGCCAGTCGCGGAAACCGGGCCAGGCAGCGGCAGTGGCCCTGTCGGGCGGCCCGACGCCCAGCGGGCTGGCCACCTGTTCGGCCAGGTCAGCATCAACCCAGGCCAGGAGGTCCACCATGCGCTGGCGAATGGCCGACCCGGACAGTTTGGACAGCTCAAATTGGAAAGCGGCGACCAGGTGTGCCTGCTCATGAACCGACTGGCTGATCCAGAACAGCCGGGCTTGCGAGAAATGGTCTTCGAAAGACGCGCTTCGCCCACGCTGCTTGGGCGACGCCAGGGGTTCGGCGTGGCTGGTGAAGCCGGTCATGCCCACCGGTTCGAACGTGCGGCCATCGACCCGGAACTCGTCACCGTTGTCCAGCGTGTTGGGCTCGTAGGCGACACGCCCGCTGCCGATGTCCTGGCGGTGCAGGCCGTCGCGCTGGAAGTTGTGCATGGGGCACTGGCTGCGGTTGATGGGCAGCTCGTGGAAGTTGGGTCCCCCCAGGCGCGAGAGCTGGGTGTCGGTGTACGAGAACAGCCGGCCCTGCAGCAGCGGGTCGTTCGAGAAGTCAATGCCGGGCACCAGGTGCCCGGGGTGGAAAGCCGCCTGTTCGGTTTCGGCGAAGAAGTTGTCGGGGTTGCGGTTGAGCACCATGCGTCCGATGCGCCGCACCGGCACCTGCTCTTCGGGGATCAGCTTGGTGGGGTCCAGCAGGTCCAGCCCCAGGCCCGGCGCATCGTCCTCGGGCACCACCTGCACGCCGAGCTCCCATTCGGGGAAGTCGCCGCGTTCGATGGCGTCCCAGAGGTCGCGGCGGTGGAAGTCGGGGTCCTGCCCGGCAATGGCCTGGGCTTCGTCCCACAGCAGCGCATGCACGCCCAGCAGCGGTTTCCAATGGAACTTCACGAAATGGCTTGCACCCCGCGCGTTGATGAAGCGGAAGGTGTGCACGCCAAAACCTTCCATCATGCGCAAGCTGCGCGGCAGGCCTCGGTCGGACATCACCCACATCAGCATGTGCAAGCTCTCTGGCATCAGCGTGACGAAATCCCAGAACGTGTCGTGGGCGCTGGCAGCCTGGGGCATGCCGTGGTGGGGCTCGGGCTTGAGCGCATGCACGAGGTCGGGAAACTTGATCGCGTCCTGAATGAAAAACACGGGGATGTTGTTGCCGACCAGGTCGTAGTTGCCCTCCTCGGTGTAGAACTTGACGGCGAATCCGCGCGCGTCGCGCACGGTGTCCGCCGACCCCCGGGAGCCGGCCACGGTGGAGAACCGCGCGAACACAGGTGTGCGTTGGCGGGGAGTGCACAGGAAGGCGGCGCGCGTGAGCGCTTCTTCGTTGCCGTAGACCTCGAAATAGCCGTGCGCGCCCGCGCCGCGGGCATGCACCACCCGCTCCGGAATGCGCTCGTGGTCGAAGTGGGTGATCTTTTCGCGCAGGATGAAATCCTCCAGCAAGGTCGGGCCACGGTCGCCCGCCTTGAGCGAGTTGTGGTTGTCGCTCAGCACCAGGCCGTGGTTGGTGGTCAGGTGGCCGGCCGCGTTGTCCAGGGCCTGTTCCAGCCGCACGGCACGGGGCAGCGCACTCTTGTGGTCTTGCATGGGGGCTTTCAATGGGTCGATCCGATGGGTCATTCGCGGGGTTCGCCGTCGGCGTTCACGGTCACCGTGGGGCCGGGCGGCGAAGTCAGCTGGGTCCGATGCGAGATGCCCCGGTAGTCATAGCTCACGTCCCAGTGGTCGACCTGGCCACTGCCACTGGTGGGGCTGCAGCGCTGCACGTCCTGCGTGTAGCCTCCGCGGTCCTGTCCGGTGCGCCCGACTTGCGAACCCACCGCGGCGCCAGCCACCACGCCACCCACGGTGGCGATGTCGCGGCCGCTGCCGCCGCCGATCTGGTGCCCCAGCACGCCGCCGATGACCGCGCCGGCCAGGGCCCCCGGCACGTTGGTGCCGGCGCGGGGTGGCATCACCTCTTCGCGTTCCATCCAGCAACGCTGGCCACCGCTGGCCATCACCGCCCGCACCGAGGTCACGCGCGCTTCAAACAGCCGCTCGTTGGGGCCCCGGCGGTAGCTGCGCTGCCCGGAGCGCTGTTGTTCATAAGGGTAGGTCTGGGGATAGCTCTGGGGGTAGGGCGATGCGCCCTGCTGGGACGATGTGTAAGGAGGCCTCCCGTAGGGATCTGCACAGCCGGAGAGGGCCACCACGGCCGTGGCCAGCAACGCCGCGGCAGTGAGGAAGGGGACGCGTGTGTGAGGGCAGGTGATCATGGTGTACCTCGTCGGGTGAAGTGGGTGAGGGGTGGCCGTCGGGCCGGTTCAGAAATGGCGTTCGGGCGCCTGCTTGACGCCGTAGTAGTCGTGTATTTCCTTGGCCCAGGTCTTGTCGGCCATGTCGGGCCATTGGCCCTTGTTGAAGCCCGGGGCCTTGTCGAGCTGGTCCTTGGCGATGTCCAGCACAAAGCGTTTCTGGACCGTGTCCAGGGTCAGCGCATTCCAAGGCACTGCGAACAGTTTTTCGCCCATGCCCAGGAAGCCGCCAAATGACAGCACGGCGTAGGCGACGCGGCCATTGGACATGTCCAGCATGATTTCCTTGATGTCGCCGAGGTCCTCGTTCTGGATGTTGTAGACGTCGTTGCCATCCAGTGTGTTGGCGCCCATCAGCATCGGCCCGGGGCCGGCGTGGGTGCGGTTCTTGTACATGCCTTGGGTGTCCTGATCGGTGTAGTTCATGGTGGGGTCCTGTGTGGGCTCGCCGCATCGGCTGGGGCAACATGCCTGTCGCCTTGCGGTGGCTCAGCGTAGGCCCGGGCAGGCCCGTGGGTCTGTGCTGCAACGCACACCCCACCGAACCCTGCCCGCGGGCACGGCCGCTGGTGGGCGCACTTCTTCCGCACTTGTGTGCGTTGTCAGACAGTGCGAACGTGCGCGGGGGCGGACACTCGCGCGGCACGCTGACGCGTTGCCAATGTCTTTTCACACGCAGGAGCCACCCATGTCCATCTCAAGTTCCGTCGCACGTTCTGCTGGCGCCCATCCCGCCTGGCACATTTCCCTGCTGTCGCTGCTGGTTCTGTCCGCCTGCGGCGGTGGCTCGGACGATCCGGCCAGCGGCAGCATGCGCCTGTCGATGACCGACACGCCCGCCTGTGGCTACGACCACATCTACGTGACCGTGGTGTCGGCCAAGGTGCACCAGAGCGCCACCGCCGTCGACAGCGACAGCGGCTGGTACAGCTTCAGCACGCCCGGCCTGCCGAAACGCATCGACCTGCTCGCGCTCAACAACGGCGTGCTGGAGGAACTGGGCCAGACGCCACTGCCCGCCGGCAACTACACCCAACTGCGCCTGGTCTTGGCCGCCAACGGCAACCAGGCGCCGTTCGCCAACGCGGTGGTGGTCTCGGGCAGTGCAGGCGTGCTCCCCATGGAGCGCATGCTCACCACGCCCAGCGGCCAGCAATCGGGCCTGAAGCTCAACGTCAACCTGGCGGTCACGCCCAACCAGCTGGCCGATTTCGTGCTCGACTTCAACGCCTGCAAATCGGTGGTGGTGGCGGGCAACTCGGGCAAGGTCCTGCTCAAGCCGGTGATGGCGGTGTTTCCCCGGGTGTCCACCGGCTTCGCCGTGGATGGCTTTGTCGGCAACTGGACGGCGCAGACCGCCGTCTCGCTGCAGTTCAACGGCGTGGTGGTGCGCAGCACCGTGCCCGACCAGAACGGCCACTTCGTGCTGCCCTACCTGCCCAGCGTGGGCAACGGCTTTGATCTGGTCGTGTCGACGCCCGACCGGACGACGCAGGTGGTCACGGCGGTGCCGGTGTCGGGCACCACCATCACGCGGGTGGGCTCCGTCGCGACGCCGATTTCCCTCCTCGCGAGCACCAGCCAGGCCTTGACGGGCACCACCTCGGGGGTCCCCATTCCCGACGCCACGCTGGAGGTGTCGCAGTTGGTGGGCATCGGCAAGTCGGTGGAAGTGGCGGCGCGCCGGGTCGACAGCGAGACTGGTGGCTACAGCTTCTCGCTGCCCACCGCTGCGAGCCACACGGCCACCTATGCCGCGGCACCTGCCGGTTTGACGTGGAGCCCGTATCCGGCCAGCGCGGCACAGTTCACGGTGCGCAGCGTGGTGCCTGGTCTGCCGACACAGACGGGCGCTGCCGACCTGTCCGGCGGACCGATGGTGCTGAACTTCGCGTACTGATTTCAGGCGCCCGCGCCGCGGCACGCCCCCCTGGCGGGGGGCGCGTCTTCAGCGCTCGATGGCTCGGGCCCCGGGTTCGGCCGCCAGCAACTGCAGCGGCAGGCCTTGCAGCAGGCCGGCCAGTTCGTCCGCGTGCTGTTCCTCGACCGCGAGTATCGATTCGAGCAGACGCCGGGTGGTCGGGTCGTTGTCTTGCAGCAGGCCGATGAAATGGCGGTAGCAATCGATGGCGATGCGCTCGGCCACCAGGTTCTCACGCACCATGGCCGGCAGATTGGGTGCTGTCACGTACTGGGCGTGGCTGCGGGTGCTCAAGGTGTCGGGCGCGAAGTCGGGCTCACCGCCCAACTGCACGATGCGCGCCGCCAACAGGTCTGCATGCCCCAGTTCCTCGTTCGAGTGGTCGAGAAACTCGGTGGCCAACACGGGTGACTGCATGCCTCGTGCCGTGAAATGGTGACGTCGGTAGCGCAAGGCGCACACCAGCTCCGTGGCCAGCGCGTCGTTGAGCAAGCCCAGCACCTGCGAGCGGTTGGCGCTGTAGCCGGCCGTCACCGCGCCTGCTTCGATGTGTTGTCGCGCCTGCGCGCGCACGGTGGCAATGTCCAGGGGAGCGGCTTGTGGGTTCATTGAGGGGTCCAGTGTCGTAGGGGGTGGGTCGACCCGGCGGCGCGCGACTGCGACGCCGTGGCCCACGGTCCAAGCTTGGCCCCGTGCGGGTCAACTTGTCGGTGCTGCAGCGAACCGATGTGTGCTGGCCATTGAGGTGCCGCCGTCTGTATGCCACCGCACCGACGGTGTGCCGGGGCCGCTTTACAAGGAACGGGCGCCATGGGCGCAGCCCCTCTCACTTCACACAAGGCCCCACATGACCACCCCATCGACCCTCAGGCAGACGATCCGACGTTTTCGACTGTGTGTGCCAGGCGCCATCGCCCTGGGCGCGGTGTTGGCTCCTCCCGTACACGCCCAGTCCATGATGCCCATGCGCCAAGCCGGCCATTACTACGGTGGTGTTTCGGTGGGACAGGCCCGCATGCAGGCCCAGGACGCCGATGTCGGCACGTTGCTGCTGCCAGGGGTGGGTCTGTCTGGTGTCGAGCACGACCACAAGGACACGGCCTACAAGCTGTTTGGTGGCTACCAGATGAACCGCCAGCTGGCACTGGAAGCCGGCTACTTCAATCTCGGCACCAGCCGCTTCACCGCGAACACCCTGCCCGTGGGCAGCCTGTCGGGACAAACGAAGGTGCAGGGCCTCAACCTGGACCTGGTGGCCACACTCCCCTTGACCGAGCGGCTGTCGGCCCAGGCCCGCGTGGGTGCCCAGCACGCGCGCTCGCGCAGCAGCTTCACCGGCACCGGCGCGGCCAGTGGTGGGGTTGCCAGCATCAGTGACAGCGGCACCCACCTCAAGCTGGGGCTGGGCATGCAGTACGAGCTGTCGCCCTCGATGTGGGTGCGGGGCGAAGTCGAACGCTACCGCGTCAACCACTTTGCGGGACAGCGCCGCAACATCAACGTGGCATCGCTGAGCCTGGTGTTCCCCTTCGGCCGCGCGGCGCCCATGCGCATGGCGGCGGCCACGCCCCTGAGCGAGCCGCGCCCCATGGCGACGACACCCGCCGCGCCCATGCCACCGCCCGCCGAGGTGGTGGCCGCGCCGCCCGTCCCGCCGCCTGTGCCCATGGCGGTGGTGCCGGTGGCGCGCCAGAAGTTCAGCCTGTCGGCCGAGACCCTGTTCGGCTTTGACGCCGCGGCGATACGGCCCGAAGGTCGCGTCGCGCTGGACACGCTGGGCCGCCAGATCGCCCAGGGGAGCTACGAAGCCATCAGCGTCGAGGGCCACACCGACCGCCTCGGATCACCGGCCTATAACCAGGCGCTGTCGATGCGACGCGCCGACTCGGTCAAAACCTATCTGGTGGACCAGGTCAAGCTCGATGGCCAGCGCATCACGGCAGTGGCCCACGGCGAGAGCCAACCCAGCCGGGCCGCCAGCGACTGCCCGGACACGCTGGGGCGCGCCAAGTTGATCGTTTGCCTGCAGGCCGACCGGCGCGTCGACCTCGAGGTCACGGGCTCGCGCTGAGATGGACCGCATCTGTCCAGGACGCACCGCCACGGCCTGCCCGTGGCCAGCACGCCGCCTGCGCCGGCTGGGCGCGGCGCTGGTGCTGCAGCTCGCCAGCGCGGTGGTGGCCAGCAGCGCGTCGGGACAGGTGACCTTGTACGAGCAGGAGGACTATGGCGGGCGCTCCTTCACCACCCACAAACGCATGGGCAACCTCGAACGCACGGGATTCAACGAGCGGGTCGCCTCGCTGGTGGTGGGACCCCAGCGCTGGGAGGTCTGCGAGGCCTTCCGCTACCGCGGCCGCTGTGCCGTGCTCGGGGAGGGCCGCTACCCCTCGCCACGGGCCATGGGCCTGCGCCAGGGCGCGTTTTCCATACGCATCGTGGCCGACAACGAAGCCATCGATGCTGGCAACGACACACCGGAGCCGCAGACGTTGGCGCCCCCCTCCGCGCCACCCAAGGCAGGTGCTGTCCGCCGCTGGCCAAGCTTCCCGGCCCTGTCCAGCCAGGACAGGCGGGCCGATGACACCCCATGAAGCGGACATCGCGCGCCCATTCGAGGGACCCGGTCTGTCCTGAACACACACCGTCCATGGCACGACCTTCGACGATATGCCTTGCAGGGAAGTGGTCTTTTGACACCAGCAATGTGGGGGCGTAGAGTCAAAAATTCGCTGGTTGGCGTTCCACCAGCGGCACCTCATCTGAAGGGACGCACTCCACCGGAGGTGTCATGAAAACCCGCAAGCTTCAGCGGACGGCAAGCCTTGTCGCCGCCTGCGTCTGCGCCCTTTGGGCATTGCCATCCAACTCGCATGACGCGACGCCCGGTGCGGTGCAACTGGGCAAGGTGGCGTTCAAGGTGGACTGCAACGCGCAAGCACAGCAGGCGTTCAATCTGGCGATGGGCTACTACCACTCGTTTGCCTGGGGGCAGTGGATCGAGGAGCCTCTGGCGCGCACGCTGGCGGCCGATCCGGGCTGCGGAATGGCCCATTGGGCGCGCGCGCTGGCGCTGCTGGACAACCCCTTCGCCTGGCCCGGCAATCTTTCTCCGCAAACCTTGGCCAACGGCATGGCCGCGTTGGACGCGGCGCGCGTGGCCGGGCTGCGCTCACAGCGCGAGCGCGACTATGTGGACGCGCTCACGGTCTTCTTTCGCGACGCGGACAAGCTGAACCACCGCACACGCGCCAAGGCGTTGGAAACGGAGATGGAAAAGGTGGCCCAGCGCTACCCCGACGACGCGGAGGCCGCCATCCTGCATGCCTTGGTCCTCTCGGCCAACTTCGATCCCGCGGACAAGCAGTACACCAACCAGTTGCGGGCGGCACGGCTGCTGGAGCCGATCTTCAAGGCGCTCCCCGAACATCCTGGCGCGGCGCACTACCTGATCCACAGCTACGACTACCCACCGATTGCGCACCTCGGGCTCGACGCGGCCCGCCGCTACAGCAAGATCGCGCCCAGTGCCCCTCACGCGCAACACATGCCCGCGCACATCTTCACCCGGGTGGGCGCCTGGAAGGACTCTGTGGAATCCAACCGGGCCTCGGCCGCCGCCGACGCGGTCCAGGGCTGGAACGCGATGCATGCCTTTGACTACATGGCCTATGCCCACCTCCAGTTGGGGCAGGACACCGCCGTGCGGCAACTGGTCAGCGACGCCCTCAAAGTGGACAAGGAAACCGATCGCCTGGCCGTCGCCTACGCCTTGGCGGCCATTCCCGCCCGGCTGACGCTGGAGCGTGACGACTGGAAGGGGGCGGCCGTGCTGACACTCAAACCTGCCATGGAAACCTATCCGTGGAAGAAATACCCACAAGCCGAGGCGGTGCACGTCTTCGCCCGTGGCGTGGGCGCAGCCCGCAGCCAGGACGTGGCACTCGCTCAGGCGCAAGTCCAGCGGCTGCAGGTCTTGCGCGATGAGGCCGTCACGATGAAGATTGCCTACTGGGCCGATCAGATCGACATCCAGGCCGAGGCGGTGCGCGGCCTGTCGGTGGTCGCCGAGGGCAAGCTCGCGGAAGGCCTGGACATCCTCGCCAAGGCCGCGGCACGCGAGGATGCGACCGAAAAACACGTGGTGACACCGGGCCCCATCCTGCCGGCACGCGAGATCCTCGCCAGCACGCTGCTCGATCAGGGGCGTGCCGCCGATGCCCTGCGCGAATTCGAAGCCGTGCTGGTCAAAGAGCCCAATCGCCTGCGGGCCACCCTGGGGGCCGCCCAGGCCGCGGAACGCAGCGGCAACACCACCCAGGCGCGCATCCACTACGCCAAGGTCGTCGAACTCACCCAGCAGGCCGACATGCCATTGCGACCGGAGATGATGCATGCGCGGCAAATGGCCAGCAGGAACTGATGATCTGCGGCGCGCGGCCGCTGTCCTGGCGCTGCTGCTCGGGACCAGTGCCGCGCTGGCGGTGGAGAGCGACCCCTTGCCGGTCCCGCAGGCCTCGGCCCGCGCCACGGCGGTGAAGACCTACAACGACGGCGTTCAGCTCTTGTTGTCGCGCGATTTCACGGCCGCCCAGCGCCTGTTCGAGCAGGCCCTGCTGGTCGACGAATCCCTGGCCGAAGCACACAACAATCTGGCCTACAGCCTGCGCATGCAGGGCGCACAACACTTTGAGCTATCGCTGCGGCACTACGACCGCGCGATCGAGCTCAAGCCGGCGCTGGCGCAAGCCTACATGTACCGGGGCGTGCTGTTCACCCAGATGGGAGACCTCACCCGGGCGAAGGCCGACCACGCCCGGCTGCGCTTGCTCGACCCCGCCATGGCGGCGCTGCTCGAACGTGCCATCGCTTCGCCGGCGGGCGATACACGACCGGGCATCACGGGGCAATTTGATTACTAGAAGGGCCGTCGACGCGCGGTGGCGGCTGAACGGCTGGTCCTGCCCTGAAAGGATCTGTCGCTGATGCATTGGATGCAAAGACAATCGTTTGCATCATATTTCAATCCAGCAAACAGGAAAAGGGGAGAAGTTGGGTTTCATGTGGGTTACGAAACCGGGTTTTTAGGGGTTTTCCCGTTAGTGCAAACGTTTGCATATTGATGCAATCGCCTGGCTGTCATTTGCCGCAGGCCAAACACCGATGTCTTGGCCGCACCGGGCCACAGGCCTGGCAAATACGCGAAGCCATGCACAACCACCCCGGAGACCTTTTTCATGACCAAGCCCCTGCCACTGGCCCTGCTCGCCGCCCTCTGCGCCGCCACGGCCACCGCCCAGGCCGAAGTGAGCTTCGATGCCAACCTCGAGCTGGATCCCACCTATGTGGGAGCTCGCGACAACCCTTCGGCCAAGAGCACGCTGGACATCGGAGGCCGCGTTGAACTTAACGCCAACGCCGCGTTGCACAAGAACGGCGACAACTTCGTCAAGGCCCGCGCCTCGCTGATCGTGCCGGTCAATGGCGACGCGGTGCGCATGGACGATCTGTGGCTGCAGTTCGGAAATGCCTCGGCCGACTTCAAGATCGGCCGCTTTGAGGCGGTGGACCTGTTCCCGCTGGGCCTGGACACCATCGTGCAGCCGGCCACCGGCACCGCCGGCCCGGTGGCCCTGGGATCGCGCAACAACTTCCTGAGGGGCCGCATCACCGATGGCCGCGTGCACGGCGCGCTGGGCGTGAACCTGGCGGACAACCTGCGACTGGAACTGGGCATGGTCGGCCCCAAGCGCAACGAAACCGTGGCCTACAAGCCCTACGGCCTGCGCCCGGTGCTGGTCTACAAAGTGGGCGCGCTCACCGCTACCGCGGGCGCCGAAATCCTCAAGGGCAACCTTGACTCGGTGCCCGATTCGGTCGGCATGGGCGCGACCCTGGGGTACGCGGTGAACAAGGACATGACGCTGAACGTGAACTACGGCCGCAACAGCAAGCGCGACAGCAGTTCCCTGGGGGCCAACGCCTTGTTCCATGGCGCCCTGGGCGTGGGCTTCGTGCAGGACAAGGACGCCCACGCCAAGGTCGACACCTACTACGTGGCCTACAAGATGCCGCTGCTGGGCGTCAAGGGGGCCTACATCACGCCGGCGCTGAACTACTCGCGTGGCACCGGCGTGGACAAGCTGCTGGCCGTGCGCGTGCGCCTGAACTACGCCTTCTGACGCCTGCGGGCGTGGCGGGCCTGGCCCGCCGTGTTGCTTCGTTTTCCAAGGTTTTGGCCCAGAGCGCACGCTGTGGGCCATTTTTTTGTCCTTGCTCGCCAGGGTGCCGTGTGCGCGGGCTGGAATAATCGGCCTCATGCCTCAAGGAAACCGAGACAAGACACGCCAGGCCCCAACGGCCTTGGGCACGGACGAACCCCAGCCGGGCAAGGCCGATCCATCCCCCCGTTCGCGCGTGCAGATGATCGACATTGCCCGCATGGCCGGGGTGTCGCCGTCCACCGTCTCGCGGGCACTCAGCGGCAGCTCGCTGATCCCCGAAGCCACCCGCGAGCGCATCACCGAGCTGGCGCGTTCGCTCAACTACAAGGTCAACGTGGGTGCGGCCAACCTGCGCAAGCGCGACACGCCCACGGTGGGGGTGGTGGTGCTGGGTGACAGCCTGCAGACCATCTCCGATCCGTTCATCCTGACCCTGGTGGGCGCCGTGGGCGACGCGCTGGACGAACGCGACCGCAGCCTCTTGCTGGCGCGCCTGTCGACCTCGCGCCGATCGCGCATGTCGGCCATGGTGGACAGCGGACAGGTGGCCGGCCTGCTGGTGCTGGGCCAGCTGACCTGGCACGAGCACCTCAACGACCTGGCGCGCCGTGGCGTGCCCATGGCGGTGTGGGGCGCCCACCTGCCCGACGCGAGCTATCCGGTGGTGGGCAGCGACAACGCCATGGGCGGCTACCTGGCCACTCGGCACCTGCTGGAGCAGGGCTGCCGGCGCATTGCCTTCTTTGGCGACACCGCCCACCCCGAGGTCCGCCTGCGCCACGAGGGCTACCTGCGCGCGCTCCACGAAGCGGGCCTGCAGGTGGACCCACGCCTGCACCAATCCTTCCTCTTCGGCGACAGCCGGATCCGAGAGGTGATCGATGGCTGGCTGGACCAGCAACTGGCGTTTGACGGCATCTTTGCGTCGGCCGACCTGGCGGCGATCTCGCTGATGAGCGCCTTGGCCGAGCGCGGCATACAGGTGCCGGCGCATGTCAAGGTGGTGGGTTACGACGACATTCAATTGGCGGCCCATGTGCAGCCGGCGCTGACCACCGTGCGCCAGCCCACGGCGCAGGCCGGGCGCGCACTGGTGGAGCTGCTGTTCGAGACGGTCGAGGGGCATCCCCGCCGTTCGGTGCTACTGCCCACCGAACTGATCGTGCGCCACAGCTCCACGAGCTGACGCGGCACACGCGGTCAGGCGTAGCGCCTGCTGTGCAGGTTGGCCTTCATGGCCTTGAGTTGCGGCAGCAGCGTGTCCACCCCGATGCGCAGGGCCAGCGCGGTGGCCAAGATGTCGATGATCATCAGGTGAAGCAGGCGCGAGGTCATGGGGCTGTAGCGGTCGTAGTGCTCCGGGTGGTCGGCCGCCAGGTGCACGTCGGCCAGCCCGGCCAGCGGCGACCCGCTGGCGGTGATGACGATGACCTGGGCGCCACGCTGGCGGGCGATGTCGGCGGCATCGATCAGGTCGCGCGTGCGCCCTGAATTCGAGATCACCACCACCACGTCATCCGGCCCACGCAGCGAAGCGCTCATGACCTGCATGTGACCGTCGCTGTAGGCGATGGTGTTGACGCCCAGGCGGAAGAACTTGTGCTGCGCGTCCTGGGCCACGATGCCCGAATTGCCCACGCCATAGAACTCGATGCGCCCGTTGTTGCGCCAGGCCCGCTCCAGCAACACGGCCGCACGCTCCAGGGCCTCCGGCTGGGCATCGTGGCGGTAACGCAAAAAGGCGGCCATGCTGTTGTCCAGCACCTTGACCATGACATCGCACATCTTGTCGTCCGCGTCGACACTGCGGTGGATGAAGGGCACGCCCTCGCTGACGCTACCGGCCAGCTTGAGCTTGAAGTCGCTCAGGCCGTCGTAGCCGACGCTGCGGCAGAAACGAACCACCGTCGGCTTGCTCACATGGGCGCGGTCGGCGATGTCCGAGATGGGCGCGCTGACGAACCACCGTGGATCGGCCATCAACACCTTGCCGACACGCTTCTCCGAGGGTGACAGGGCGGCCATGGAGGCCTGTAGGCGGTCAAGCATCGTGCTTCCTTGGTGCGAGGGTTTCTGACAGGGCCGGCAAGCCTCTCACGCCATTCGGTGCGCGCTCGGCGCACGTACCAGCGTGCTGCAATGTAGCGAGTTACAGGCGAGGAACAATCGCGATTTTTCTAGGGAAAACCCTCAATGCAAACGTTTGCATTGAGACTAAAGTTCGATCCAAGGCAGCCACCACAACAGGTTTTTCTTGGACTGCCTCACCCATTTCCACCCCGCAGAGGCAGACACATGAAACAGCTCTTCAACATCGGCGCCCGGCGCCTGGCCCTGGCCACCCTGGCGGCGTCGGCCTTTGGCACCGGCGCGCAAGCAGCCACCATCACCATCTCCTGCGGCTCGGTCGGCCAGGACTTCGAGTTCTGCAAGAAGTTCACGTCGGAGTGGGCGCGCAAAACAGGCCACGAGGTCAAGCTCTTCACCATTCCCAACTCCACCACCGACATCCTGGCGCTGTTCCGCCAGATGTTCGCGGCCAAGTCCACCGACCTGGACATCGTCAACGTCGACGTCGTGTGGCCCGGTGTGATCAAGGACCACTTGCTCGACCTCAAGCCCTACACCAAGGGCATCGAGAAGGAACACTTCCCGGCCATCGTGGCCAACAACACCGTGGACGGCAAGCTGCTGGCCATGCCCTGGTTCACCGATGCGGGTGTCTTGTACTACCGCAAGGACCTGGTCGAGAAGTACGGCGCCAAGCCACCGACCACGTGGGAAGAGCTGGCCACCACGGCCAAGACCATCCAGGACGGCGAACGCGCCGCCGGCAACAAGGACTTCCAGGGCTTCGTGTTCCAGGCCAAGGCCTACGAGGGCCTGAGCTGCGGCGCGGTGGAGTGGATTCACAGCTACAAGGGCGGCAACGTCGTCAACGACAAGGGCGAGATCACCATCAACAACCCCGGCGCGGTCAAGGCGCTCAAAACCGCCGCGTCCTGGATTGGCACCATCGCGCCACAGGGCGTGCTGAACTACGCCGAGGAGGAGGCGCGCGGCGTGTTCCAGAACGGCAACGCCGCCTTCATGCGCAACTGGCCCTACGCCTGGTCGCTGGGCAACGGCGCGGACTCCAAGGTCAAGGACAGGATCGGCGTTTCGGCCCTGCCCCGGGGTGGCGTCGACGGCCAGAACGCGGCCACGCTGGGTGGCTGGCAACTGGCGGTGTCCAAGTACTCCAAGAACGCCGAAGCGGCCGCCTCGCTGGTGCTCTACATGACCAGCCCCGAAGTACAGAAGGAGCGCGCCATCAAGGGGTCCTACAACCCGACCATCGTCTCGCTCTACAAGGACAAGGAAGTCCTGGCCGCCAACCCCTTCTTTGGCAGCCTGTTCGAGGTCTTCACCAGCGCGGTGCCACGTCCCGCCACCGCCACGGGCGCCAAGTACCCCGAGGTGAGCTCGGCCTTCTGGAACGCCACCCACGATGTGCTGTCGGGCAAGGCCACGGCCGAGGACAGCCTGAGAAAGCTCGAAGCCAGGCTCAAGCAGGTCAAGCGCAACCAATGGTGAACGGATGTGTGATGGCGTCGGTGCCCCACGGGGCACCCGCCCCGCGGACTCACCCAAGCCTGGAGCCTTGACATGAACAGCAAGACACGCACCGCCTGGACTTTTCTGGCCCCGATGCTGCTGGTGTTGATCCTGGTGGCCGTGTGGCCCTTGGGACGAACCATCTGGTTCAGCTTCACCGACGCCAACATCAACAACACCGACGCCACCCGGTTCGTCGGTCTTGAGAACTACTTTGGCGAATACGGCCTGTTCGCCAACCCCAACCACACCGATGGCTTTTTCGCCAGCGACTGGGGCCTGTCCATCCTCAACACGCTGAAGTTTTCCATCGTCTCGGTGACGCTGGAAACCCTGTGTGGCCTCGGCGTGGCCCTGTTGCTGAACCAGGACTTCAAGGGCCGCACCCTGGTGCGCACCGCCGTGCTGGTGCCCTGGGCGATTCCCACCATCGTGTCGGCCAAGATGTGGGGCTGGATGCTGCACGACCAGTTCGGCGTCATCAACCAGTGGCTGGTCGATTTCGGTCTGATCGCCGAGAAGGTGGCCTGGACGGCCCAGCCCGAGTTCGCCCTGTGGACGGTGGTGGCGGTGGACGTGTGGAAAACCACACCCTTCATGGCCTTGCTGATCCTGGCCGCGCTGCAGACACTGCCCAAGGACTGCTACGAGGCGGCCGAGGTCGACGGCGTGCACCCGCTGCGCGTGTTCTGGAAGGTGACCCTGCCACTGATCAAGCCGGCCCTGATGGTGGCGGTGATCTTCCGCCTGCTCGACGCGCTGCGGGTGTTCGACCTGATCTACGTGCTGACCTCGAACAACAACAGCACGATCAGCATGTCGGGCTTCGTGCGCCGCGAAATGATCGACAACGGCTACATGGGCTACGGCTCGGCCGCATCCACCGCGCTGTTCCTGATCATCGGCCTGTGCACCGTGGTGGCCGTCAAGCTGGCCCGCATGAAACTCGGAGACGATGCATGAAAGCAGCCTGGTACTGGCGCGCCGCGCTCTACATCGCCGCCGCCGTGGTGGTGGCCATTTCGGTGTTTCCCTTCGCCTACGCCGTGTCCACGTCCTTCAAGTCGGGTTCGGCGCTGTTCGACCCCGGCATGTGGCCCAAGGCCGCGACGCTGGACAACTACATCTCGCTGTTCACCCTGGCCGAACAGCCCTTCGGCCGCCACATCCTCAACTCCGTCATGGTCTCGGTGCTGGTGGTCACGCTGTCGCTGTTCATCGGCGTCACGGCCTCGTATGCGCTGGGCCGCATCAGCTTCAAGGGCCGTGGCCTGCTGCTGCTGACGGTGCTGGCGGTGTCCATGTTCCCGCAGGTGGCGGTGCTGGCCGGGATGTTCGAGCTGATCCGCTTCCTGGGCATCTACAACCAGGCACTCGGCCTGGTCCTGCCCTACATGATCTTCACGCTGCCCTTCACCGTGTGGGTGCTGACCACCTTCATGAAGCAGCTGCCCAAGGAACTCGAAGAGGCCGCCATCATGGACGGTTGCGGTCCGTGGCGCATCATCAAGGACGTGTTCATGCCGCTGCTGTGGCCGGCCCTGGTGTCCACCGGCCTGCTGGCCTTCATCGCGGCCTGGAACGAGTTCATGTTCGCCCTGACCTTTGTGCTGGACAACAACGAGCGCACCGTGCCGGTGTCGATCTCGCTGATTTCCGGCGCCAGCAAGTACGACATCCCGTGGGGCAACATCATGGCCGCCTCCGTGCTGGTCACCCTTCCCCTGCTGGCCCTCGTCCTGGCCTTCCAGCGAAAGATCGTCTCCGGCCTCACCGCCGGCGCCGTCAAGGGCTGAGCCTGCCCTTGCCCCCATCCCTTCCCATCCCATTTCCTGTCATGACACAGAAAGCACCCAACAACGGCTGGTGGCGTGGCGGCGTGATCTACCAGATCTACCCGCGCTCCTACCAGGACAGCAACGGCGACGGCATCGGCGACCTGCCGGGCATCACCCAGCGCCTCGAACACATCGCGCGGCTCGGCGCCGACGGCATCTGGCTGTCGCCCTTCTTCAAGAGTCCCATGAAGGACTTCGGCTACGACGTCAGCGACTACTGCGACGTCGACCCGATGTTCGGCACGCTCGACGACTTCAGGCAGCTGGTGGCACGCGCCCACGAACTGGGGCTGAAGGTCATGATCGACCAGGTGCTCTCGCACACCAGCGACCAGCACCCGTGGTTCGCCGAGAGCCGCTCCAGCCGCCTCAACCCCAAGGCCGACTGGTACGTGTGGGCCGACGCACGCGACGACGGCACCCCCCCCAACAACTGGCTGTCCATCTTCGGTGGCAGCGCCTGGCAGTGGGACACCCGCCGTTGCCAGTACTACATGCACAACTTCCTGACCAGCCAGCCCGACCTCAACTTCCACCACCCCGAGGTGCAGGACGCCTTGCTGGCGACGGTGAAGTTCTGGCTCGATCTCGGCGTCGATGGTTACCGGCTGGACACCGCCAACTTCTACTTCCACGACGCCGAGCTGCGCAACAACCCCGGCCGTGGCGCGCCCGATCCGGACAAGCCCGATCCGGCCGTCAACCCCTTCAACCCCTACGGCTGGCAGCGGCACCTGTACGACAAGAGCCGCCCCGAGAACCTGGCCTTCCTGCAGCGCCTGCGCGCCTTGCTCGACCAGTACCCCGACACTACCATGGTGGGCGAGATCGGTGACGACGATGGCCTGGCCCGCGTGGCCGAATACACCAGCGGCGGCGACAAGCTGCACATGGCCTACTGCTTCGACCTCCTGGGCGAACCCCACAGCGCGGCATTCCTGCACGGCACGCTGGAGCGCTTCAACACCGTGGTGGGTGACGGCTGGCCCTGCTGGGCGCTGTCCAACCACGACTGCGAGCGCTCCGCCTCGCGCTGGGGCGGCCCCCGGCCCGACCCACGCCTGCTGCGCCTGGCGGCGGCCTTCCAGGTCAGCCTGCGCGGCACCCTCTGCCTCTACCAGGGCGAGGAGCTGGGCCTGCCCGAAGCCCAACTGGCCTTCGAGGACCTGCAGGATCCCTATGGCATCACCATGTGGCCCGAGTTCAAGGGGCGCGACGGTTGCCGCACGCCCATGCCCTGGTCGGCCGACGCGCCCCACGCGGGCTTCACGACGGCGGACAAACCCTGGCTGCCGGTCGCCGACACCCACACGGCACTGGCGGTGGACCGCCAGCTGGACCGGCCCGACAGCCTGCTCACCCACTTCACACAGCTGCTGCACTGGCGCCGCGAGCAGCCCGCGCTGCAACACGGCAGCCTGGCCCTGCTGCCGCCACACGAACAGGTGCTGGGCTTCGTCCGCGAACACGGGAACCAGCGCCTCCTGTGCCTGTTCAATTTCAGCGAACGCCCAGCCACCCTGGTGCTGCCGAACGACTGGGCCGCCGAAGGCATCTTGCCCGGCAGCGGCCTGTCGGGTGCCCGGATCGACAACGGCAGCGTGTGCTTCGAACCTTGGGGCGGCCTGTTCCTGCAGGCCCGCTGATCCACCCGCCTTGCCCGCCCCACCAGGAGACACCCCATGTCGCGCATCGATTTCAAGCAGGTCTGCAAGCGGTATTCGCCCCAGGCACCCCTGACCATCCACAACGCCAACCTCACTATCGCGGACGGCGAGTTCTGCGTCTTCGTCGGCCCGTCGGGTTGCGGCAAGTCCACGCTGCTGCGCATGGTCGCGGGGCTGGAGGAGATCAGCTCGGGCGACATCGCCATCGGCGGCGAACGCGTGAACGACCTGCCGCCCGCGCGGCGCGGCGTCGCCATGGTGTTCCAGAGCTACGCCCTCTACCCGCACATGACGGTGCGGGACAACATGGGTTTTGGCCTCAAGGTCTTCGGCGCCAACGCCGCCGAGATCGACAAGAAGGTGCGTCAGGCGGCCGACATCCTGCAACTCACCCACCTGCTGGACCGCCTGCCCAAGGCGCTGTCGGGTGGCCAGCGCCAGCGGGTCGCGATCGGCCGCGCCATCGTCAAGGAGCCACGGGTGTTCCTGTTCGACGAGCCGCTGTCCAACCTCGACGCCGCCTTGCGCGTGCAGACACGCCTGGAAATCGCCAAGCTGCACCACAACATCGGTTCGGCCAGCATGGTCTATGTCACCCACGACCAGGTCGAGGCCATGACACTGGCCGACAAGATCGTGCTGCTGCGCGCCGGTGAAGAGGTGCAGACCAAGGGCTCGATCGCCCAGGTCGGCACGCCCATGGACCTCTACCACCGGCCCAACAGCCTGTTCGTGGCCGAGTTCATTGGCTCGCCCAAGATGAACATCCTGCCCGCGTTCTTCCAGTCGGCGACCCCGGGTTCGGCGCGCATCAACGTGGCCGGCCAGCCGTTCGACGTCGCGGTGCGGGCCGATCACGTGGCACCCGGCGCCAAGGTCACGATGGGCCTGCGCCCGGAACACATGCGGCTGGCCGACGCCGCCGATGACCCCAACAGCCTGCCGGCCCAGGTGGTGCACATCGAGAAGCTGGGCGAGGCCTCGCTGCTCTACCTCGAGATCGCTCCGGGCGCGCCCACCATCACGCTCAAGCTCGACGGCACGACACGGATCCGGTCCGGCGAAAACATCCGGGTGCACGTGCCAGCGCAGGACCTGCACCTGTTCGACGCCGTCGGCGACGCCCTGCAACGCACGGTGGACCTGCCGGTTTGAGCCACGCATGCCCCGAGCCCCCGTTCCCGCACGCGGTCCGTGTCCGGGCCACCGTGCACCGGTCACGCTGACATGAACGCCGCGTCCCACCCCCACCGACCCAGCCTGAACCGGGTCGCCGTTCCCATCGTGGGCGAGTTCCTGCTGGGCATGAGCGTGGCCATGGCCGGGCTGTACCTGGCCGCGCAAACCTCGGACGCCGTCGCCGGGGCCTTTGGCTTGGTGCAGCAGGTGCTGGAAAGCCTGTTCGTGGTCTTTCGCGTGCTGGCCATCGGCCTGGGCATCGTGGTCACCCAGCGCCTGGGCGGTGGCCAGTTCGACCAGGCCCGCCGTACCGCCTTCATGGCGCTGGCGGCCAGCACCTGGGCCGGCACGGCGGTGGCGCTCTGGCTGCTGCTGGGCGGCCATTTCACCCTGGACGTGCTCAACGCGCCCGAGGTGATCTGGCCAGTGGCCACCACCTACATGACGCTGCTGGCGCCGGCCATGGTGCTGGAGGCGGCCAACCTCAGCATGGCCGCCGTGCTGCGGGCCCACCTGCGGGCACGCGAATCCCTGCTCATCATGGTCGCCATGCACGGCACGCACCTGTTGCTGGCGGTGCCGCTGATGCTGGGGGTGGGCGAGGGCGGCGGCTGGGGCCTGCCGGGCTATGCGCTGGCCTGGTTCCTCAGCCGCGCCCTGGGCCTGGCGTTGCATCTGTGGTGCTGGCGCGCGCGCATGCAGCTGCGCCCGCGCGCGCGCGATTGGTGGCGCCTGCCGACGGCGGTGTTGTGGCCGGTGCTGCGCATCGGGCTGCCCGGCGGCGCCTACGAACTCGCCTACCGGCTGGCTTTCATGGTGTCGTTGTCGGCCACCGCGCACCTGGGCGTGGCGGCGCTCGCCACCCATTCCTACACGCTGCAGACACTCAAATACGTGTCGCTGGTCAGCGTGGCGATCGGCTGGGCCTGCGAAATCATGGCGGGACGCCTGGTGGGCGCCGGACGGCTGCGCGAAGCCCACGCCATCGTGCGCAAGGGCGTGCGCAACGGCATGCTGGCCTCGGGCGCCCTGGCGTTGGCGGCGGCCTTGGCAGCCCCCTGGCTGATGCAGGCCTTCACCCATGACCCGGCCATCATCGAGTCGGCCCGGACCCTGCTGTGGCTGTCGGTCCTGCTGGAGCTGGGCCGGGTGTTCAACCTGGTGGTGGCCGGCGCCCTTCGGGCCAGCGGCGACATCCATTTCCCGGTGCTGTCGGGCCTGACGTCAATCACGCTGGTGCTGGGTCTGGGCTCCTATGGGCTCGGCCGGGGCTTTGGTCTGTCTGGCATATGGCTGGCCTACGTGGCCGATGAATGCGTGCGCGGCGCGCTCGTGTGGTGGCGCTGGCAGGGCCTGGGGTGGCTGCCCCATGCCCGCCGGACCTTGCATGGCTTGCGCCTGAACCAACAGGACCCGGGATGAACGGAACACACCCACACCAGACCACCGAACAGCCACGCCTGCTGGCCGACATCGGCGGCACCAACGCGCGCTTCGCCTGGCAAGCCCACGCCGGCGCCGCCATTGAGGACCAGATCACGCTGCCCTGCGCGAACTACCCCACCGTGGAGGCCGCGGTGCGCGACTACCTCGGACGCATCCGGCGCGAACCGCCCCAGGTGTGTGGCATGGCGATCGCCAACCCGGTGGTGGGCGACCAGGTGCGCATGACCAACCACCACTGGTCGTTTTCGATCTCGGCGCTTCGCGAGGCGCTGGGCTGGCGCCGACTGGAAGTGCTCAACGACTTCACCGCCTTGGCCCTGGCGCTGCCCCACCTCGGCGCGGACGAACTGCACATGATCGGCGGCGGCGCGGCCCTGCCCGGGGCGGCCATCGGCCTGCTCGGACCGGGCACCGGTCTGGGGGTGTCGGGCCTGCTTCCAGACGGACGGGGGGGCTGGGTGCCGCTGCAAGGCGAGGGCGGCCATGTGAGCCTGGCGCCCGTGGGCGCGCGCGAGCAATGGGTGGTCCGGGCCTTGCATGAGCGCCATGGCCACGCTTCCGCCGAACGCGCCGTCAGCGGCATGGGTCTGGTGGCCATCCACCACGCCCTGTGCCAGGCCGACGGCGTGAAGCCGCCCGAACCGTGGTCGGCCGCCGACGTCACCGCCGCCGCGCTCGCCGGTGGCGACACCCGTTGCCAGGAAGCCTTGTCCATGATGTGCGCTTTCCTCGGTTCGGTGGCCGGCAACCTGGCGCTGACCCTGGGGGCCAAGGGGGGTATCTACATCGGGGGCGGCATCGTGCCGCGCCTGGGTGCCTGGTTTGCGCGCTCGCCCTTCCGCGAACGCTTCGAGGCCAAGGGCCGCTTCCAGCCGTATCTGGCCGAGATTCCGACCTGGGTCATACAGAGCCAGCACCCGCCCGCGCTGCGGGGCGCAGCCGAGGCATTGGACCGTTGAAGTGAAACACCCCCGCGCCGCCTTCGGCGTCACCCCCTCAAGGGGGCGATGCCAGTGGGCCGGCAAAGCCGGACCCACGGC
>NZ_JASATI010000063.1:0-23773 GCF_038440225.1 Hydrogenophaga sp. OTU3427
TTGTTGTGCCCCCCCCCCCCCCCCCCCAACACCCACAAAAAAAAAACCCCCCCCCCCCCCCCCCCCCCCCACGGCAGGGTCACGGCCAGGGCCGTGACATCGTTCACTGATTGAGCTTGATGTCGAAGGTCTTGACGATGGCGGCGTTGCGCTCGTACTCGCTGCGCACAGACTGCGCCAGTTGCGCCGCCGTGCTGTCGATACCGACCTCGAAACCGGCACCCACCAGACGGTCGCGCACCTTGGGCGATGCGGCGGCCTTGGCGACGGCGGCGTGGATTTTGTCAACGGTCGCGGCGGGCACCTGGGCCGAGGCGATCACGCCGATCCAGTTGCTGAAGTCGAGGTCGGGATAACCCTGCTCCGCCAGCGTGGGCACGTTGGGCAGCTGCGGCGACCGCGTCTTGGCCCCCACGCCGATGGCGTGCAGCTTGCCGGCGGCGATCAGGCCCTTGGAGGTGGCCATGCCGTCGAACATCAACGGAATCTGACCACCCATCACCTGGGCCAGCGCGGGAGGCGAACCGGGGAAGGGCACGTGCTGCATGTCCAGGCCGGCCTTCTGGTTGAGGATCATGCCCGCGTAGTGCGAAGCCGTTCCGGCGCTGTAGGAGGCGAAGCTGATCTTGCCGGGGTTGGCCTTCACGTAGGCCACCAGGGCCTTCATGTCCTTGGGCTCGAAGTTGGGCGCGGCCACCAGCACCACACTGGCACGCGCGATGGCAGCCACCGGTTTCACGTCCTTGATCGGATCAAAGGCGGTTTTCATCACGTGCGGAATCTCGGTCAGCACGTTGCTGGCGGTCATCATGATGGTTTGACCATCGGCCGGGGCCGAGGTCATCGCCTGCACCGCGATCGCGCCACCGGCACCGGGCTTGTTGTCCACGATCACCGGCTGGCCGATGTCCTGCGACAACTGGTCGGCCACGATGCGGGCCACCACGTCCATGGTGCCGCCGGCCGGCGCCGGCACCAGCAGGCGCACGGGTTTGTCGGTCCAGGCCATGGCGGCCGGCAAGCCCAGGGCCAAGGCGGCGGCGCAAAGCGCGCGGCGTGTGAAGTGGGCGGGAAATCGGGTCATGTCTGTCTCCAAGGGGGGTGTGGGTCATCGGCGCCTTGCCGTTGGAATGGCGACACCGTGAGCGAATGGTAGGCACGCCGGGTGCCGAAGGCTTGATAATTCGCGCCAGCAACTTTCGAATTTGGGACAAGCCATGAGCGCCTTCCTTCCGGTGGTTCGCAGCGCCAGCCTCAACGGCTACGCCGATCTTGCCCAGTCCCTGGGGCTGGACGCGCCGGCCATGCTGCGGGCCGCCGGCATCTCCGCGCGCAGCCTGCAAGACCCCGAAACCCCGCTGAGCACCAGTGCGGTGCGCGCCCTGCTGGAAGCCAGCGCCGAGGCCAGCGGTGCCGAGGATTTCGGGCTGCGGCTGGCCGCGCGGCGCCAGTTCTCGCAACTCGGGCCCATCGCCCTGGTGCTGAAGGAAGAACCCACCGCCCGCGCCGCACTCGACACCCTGTGCCGATACCTGCGCTTGCTCAATGCGTCGCTGTTGACCCGCCTGGAAAGCAGCGACGACCTGCTGGTGATCCGCGAGGAAATCCTGGCCGACTCGACCGCCTCGGTCCGCCAGTCCATGGAGCTGGCCGTGGGGGTGATGCATCGCATCTTGATGGAACTGCTGGGCCCGCAGTGGCAGCCCGTGGGGGTCTGCTTTCGCCACAGGGGGCCTCGCGACACCAGCCGGCACCGCGCCTTTTTCGGCACCCGCGTGGACTTCAACGCCGGCTTCAACGGCATCGTCTGCCGTGCGGCCGATCTCCAGCTGCCCCGCGAGGGCGGCAACCCCGAGATGGCGCGTTTCGCCCGGCAGTACCTGGACCGAGCCCTGTCGCGCGAGCACCAGACCACCCAGGCCACCGTGCGCCAGCTGATCGCCGCCCTGCTGCCCGGAGGCCGCTGCACCTCGCAACAGGTGGCCCAGCACCTGGGGGTGGACCGACGCACCGTCCACCGCCACCTGGCCACCGAGGGCGAAAGCTTTTCACAGCTGCTGCAGTCGGTGCGTTCGGAGCTGGTCATGGCCCAGCTGCGCCATGGCAACCTGGCCTTGTCCGAGGTGGCGGCCTTGCTGGGGTTTGCCTCGCCCAGTGCATTCGCCTACTGGTTCAACCGCAGTTTTGGCTGCAGCGTTCGCGATTGGCGCAAGCGCCAGGCCTGACAGGGCTCAGCGCGGGCGCTGGCGCCACTGTTGGGGGGCCATGCCGAACTGGGCGATGAACCAGCGCGTGAACGAACTCTGGGTGCTGTAGCCCAGCAACTCGGACACCCGCACCAGCGAATAGCGCGGGTTGTCGATGTAGCGCTGCGCCAGTTCACGCCGCACTTCATTGACCAGGGTGGTGAAGCTCACGCCGGCCTCGTCAAGCTGGCGCTGCATGGTGCGAACACTCAGGCCCAGGCCCTGGGCCACGCAGTCGCTGCTGGCGCGGCCGCTGGGCAGCATGAGGTAGATGGCCTTGCGCACGTCCAGCACCACGGAGGGCTCGCTCACATACGGCAGGCTTTCCACAAAACGCTGGGCGTAGCGCGCCATCGCCGGATCAGCCGAGGGGTTGGGCGCGTCCAGATCGGCCGCGCGGCAGACAAAGCCGTTGAACTCGCTGCCGAAATCCAGCCGGCAACCGAACACCCGCCTGTGCAGCGACAGGTCGGCCGGCGCGTCGTGGGTGAAGTTGACGCTGTGGGGTTTCCAGCGCCCGCTCAGAACGGCGGCGCACATGCGGAACAGCACGCCGATGGCCAGCTCGGTGGCCTGGCGCGCAGGCACCTGGGCCACCACCTCCTCACGGATGATGACCATGGGCCCGGCGTCCTCGATCTGGATGGCCAGGGTGTCGTTGAGCAGGTGCCGGTACTGGATGGTGGCGCTGAGCGCGTCGCGCAGCGTCGGCTGGTGGCTGATCAGCAGGCTGACGACCCCGAAGTCGGACAGCTGACGCGACTCCGCCATGCGCAGACCGAATTGCAGTGACCCGCTGGCCTGGGCCGCCGCCTCCAGCAGCCGCACCGCCGCGTCGGCGGGGATGCGTTGCTCGGGGTCGTCCAGCAGGGCACGGTTGAGACCGGCCTCGCGCAGCAGGGGCAAGGGGTTGAGGCCGACGTCGCGCGCCACCTCGAAGAAGTTGGTCAGGACGGCGGCGCGCAGCAAGGTGGGCATGGCATGAAATGATAAGCCGTTGGCAGAACTTGCGAAGCGTCGAGAGGGCGGATTTCCTACATTCATCTCCACAGGCCAGCCCACTTCAGGCCGCCCAACAGGAGACACACATGGCCCAAGCCATTCGCATGCACCAGACCGGTGGCCCCGAGGTTCTGCAGCTCGAAGACATCGACGTCGGCGACCCCGGCCCCGGTCAGGTGCGCCTGCGCCACGTGGCCGTGGGCCTGAACTACGCCGACACCTATTTCCGCAACGGCACCTACCCCATGCCGCTGCCCGCCGGCATGGGCGTGGAGGCCTCGGGGGTGGTCCAGGCCGTGGGCGAGGGCGTCACCCACGTGGCCGTCGGCGACCGCGTCACCTACACCGGCTTCCTCAACACCCTGGGCGCCTACAGCACCGAGCGGCTCATCGCCGCCGCGCCGCTGATCAAGCTGCCCGACGACATCGCCTTCGAGACCGCCGCCGCGATGACCATGCGCGGCCTGACCTCGGCCTACCTGATGCGCCGCATCCACGACTTCAAGGCCGGCGACACCGTGCTGCTGCACGCCGCCGCCGGTGGCGTGGGCCTGATCGTCTCGCAATGGGCCAGGCTGCTGGGCATCAACGTGATCGGCACCGTCTCCACCGACGCCAAAGCCGAGGTGGCCCGGGCCCACGGCTGCACCCACACCATCAACTACAGCCACGAAGACGTGGCCAAACGGGTGCGGGAGCTGACCGACGGCCGGGGTGTGGACGTGGTGTTCGACAGCGTGGGCAAAAGCACCTTCATGGCCTCGCTCGACTCGCTCAAGCGCCGCGGCCTGATGGTCTGCGTGGGCACGGCCAGCGGCCCCATCGAGGGTTTCAACCCCAACCTGCTGGCCATGAAGGGCTCGCTCTACCTGACCCGCCCGGCCCTGGCCGATTACATCGCCGACCCGGCCGAGAAAGCCGCGCTGGCGGCCGAGGTCTTCGGTCACGTGGGCGCCGGCCGCATCCAGATCGACATCCACCAGCACTACGCGCTGGCCGATGCCCAGCAGGCCCACCGCGACCTGGAGTCGCGCAAGACCACCGGTTCGTCCATCTTTGTGATCTGAAGACCCCCGCAGAAGGAGACAAGCATGAAAATCCAAACCCTGACCTGTGCCATTGGCGCCGAACTCATCGGCGTCAACCTGGCCGACGCCTCGCGCGACGACGCCCTGTTCGCCGACATCAAGGCCGCGCTGCTGCGGCACAAGGTGCTGTTCCTCCGCGACCAGAACTTCAGCCGCGCCGAACACGTGGCCTTTGCCCGCAAGTTCGGTGAACTGGAAGACCATCCGGTGGCCGGCAGCGACCCCGACCACCCGGGCCTGGTGCGCATCTACAAAAACCCGGACCAGCCCAACGACCGCTACGAGAACTCGTGGCACACCGACGCCACCTGGCGCGAGGCGCCCCCCATGGGCTGCGTGCTGCGCTGCGTGGAATGCCCGCCCGTGGGCGGCGACACCATGTGGGCCAACATGGCATTGGCCTATGAGAAGCTGCCCGAACACATCAAGACGCTGATCGCGCCGCTGCGCGCCCGCCACAGCATCGAGGCCAGCTTCGGCGCCGCCATGCCCATCGAAAAGCGCCTGGCGCTCAAGGCGCAGTACCCCGATCCCGAGCACCCGGTGGTGCGCACCCACCCCGAGACGGGTGAAAAGGTGCTGTTCGTCAATGGGTTCACCACCCACTTCACCAACTTCCACACGCCCGACAACGTGCGTTATGGGCAGGACTACACCCAGGGCGCCAGCGCGCTGCTGCAGTACCTGATCAACCAGGCCGCCATCCCCGAATACCAGGTGCGCTGGCGCTGGCAGCCCAACAGCGTGGCGATCTGGGACAACCGCGCCACCCAGCACTACGCGGTGATGGACTACCCGCCCTGCCACCGAAAGATGGAGCGCGCCGGAATCATCGGCACGCCCACGTTCTGATTCACACCCTTTTCACCCATACCCGGAGACCACCATGTACTTCCTCGACGGCCACCTGTTCCCTGAAAACCAGCAGCCCCTGGTCATCACCGCCGCGCCTTACGGTCCCGAATGGATTCCTTCGGACTTCCCCGAGGACATCCCGGTGTCCATGGCCGAGCAGGTCCAGAAGGCGGTGGACTGCTACAACGCCGGTGCCACCGTGCTGCACCTGCATGTGCGCGAGCTCGACGGCAAGGGCTCCAAGCGGCTGTCCATGTTCAACGAGCTGATTGCCGGCGTGCGCAAAGCCGTGCCCGACATGATCATCCAGGTCGGCGGCTCGATCTCGTTCGCGCCGGTCGGCGAGGGCGAGGTCGCCAAATGGCTGTCCGACGACACCCGCCACATGCTGGCCGAGCTCGACCCCAAGCCCGACCAGGTGACGGTGACCGTGAACACCACACAGATGAACGTGACCGAACACATGGAAGAAGCCGACATCGCGGGCACCTCCATGGCCACGCCTGAAGGCCGCCGCGCCTACACCGAGATGGTGGTGCCCTCCACCCCGAGCTTTGTGGAAGAGCACGTCAAGCGCCTGTCCGCCGCCGGCATCCAAAGCGCCTTCCAGTTCTACAACCTCAACAGCTTCGAGACCGTCGAGCGCCTGATCCGCCGCGGGATCTACAAGGGCCCGCTGGTGTGCAACTGGGTCGCCATCAGCGGCGGCATGGACGCCCCCAACGTCTACAACCTGGCCAACTTCCTGCGCGCCATCCCCGACGGCACCATGCTGACGGTGGAGAGCAGCATGCGCAATGTCTTGCCCATCAACATGATGGGCATGGCCATGGGCCTGCACGTGCGTTGCGGCATCGAGGACAACCTGTGGAACCAGGCCCGCACCGAGAAGATGACCACGGTGCAGCAGATCGAGCAGCTGGTGCGCATGGCCAAGGAGTTTGGCCGTCCGGTGGCCACCGGCAAGCAAGCGCGCGAAATCTGCAAGGTCGGTGTGTTCTACGACACCGTGGAGGAAACCCTGGCCGCCAACGGCTTCGCCCCCAACGCACCGGGTCGCCAGCAAGGCTTCCTGCGCAAGGCGGCCTGATCCCGTGGCGCCCGCGCTGGCCATCGACGTCTGGTTCGACCTGATCTGCCCCTGGTGCCTGATCGGCCGCCACCAGCTGAACGCCGCGCTGGCCCAGTGGCGGCAGGCCGCGCCCGACGTGCCGGTGACGCTGCGCTGGCACCCGGTGCAGCTCATCCCGCAGGTGCCGCCGCAGGGCTGGGCCTTCCAGTCCTTCTACGAGCAGCGCCTGGGCAGCGCGGCCGCGGTGGCGGCGCGCCAGGCGCAGGTGCGGCAGGCCGCCCAGGCGGCCGGCGCGCGCGTCGACTTCGCGCGCATCCGCACCTTCCCCAACACCGCCGCCGCGCACCGGCTGCTGGGCCTGGCCGCGCGGCAGCTCGGCGAAGCCGGCTTCGACAACGTCCTGCGCGACCTTTTCACCGCCTATTTCGAGCGTGGCCTGGACATCGGCCAGCCACTGACGCTGATGGCCCTGGCCGAGCAACATGGCATTCCGACCACCGACCTCGCCGACACGCTGGCCAACACCGATCCGTTGCCCAAGGTGGATGTGCCGGGCGTGCCGTTTTTTGTCTTCAACCAACGGGTCGCCCTGTCCGGCGCTCAGCCGCCCGAGGTGCTGCTGGCGGCCATGCGACAGGCCACACATGACGCGCCCGTTGTCACCCCTTGAGCGCCTCCATGTCCGAGACCACTGTCCTCATCGTCCCCGGCCTGCGTGACCACGCGCCGCGACACTGGCAGACCCTGCTGGCCGAGCGTCTGCCCCAAGCCCGCAGCCTGCCCCCCATGGGCCGAGACAACCTGGGCCTGGAGCCCCGCATTCAGGGCTTGGACGCCGCCGTCGCGGCCATCAACGGACCGGTGCTGCTGGTGGCGCACAGCGGCGGTTGTGTGCTGGTGGCCCATTGGGCGCAGCGCACCACCCTGGCCGGGCGCGTGGTCGGCGCGCTTCTGGCCGCACCGCCCACCTTCGACCGCCCGCTGCCCGCCGGCTACCCCTCGCTGGAGGGCCTGGACGCGGCAGGCTGGCTGCCCGTGCCACGCCAACGCCTGCCCTTCAAAACCTTGGTGGCGGCCAGCCGCAACGATGCGCTGGGCGAATACCAGGCGGTGTGCGATCTGGCGCGCTGCTGGGGCAGCGAGCTGGAAGACCTGGGCGAAGTCGGCCACCTCAACCCCGCCTCGGGCTTTGGTCTTTGGCCGCAGGCTCAGACCCTGATCGCACGGCTGATGCGGTGAGGGATCAACGGGTGCCTTGACACCTCGGTTTTTGCCGAATAGCGCAAAGGGCGCCGATGTCGCGAGCGGCGGCCGGCTCCATCATCGACGACTCAGCTCGCGTGGCCCGGCCCGTGGATGAGGTTCGGCCATCCTTCGCGTGTGCGGAATGGCTGGCACAGGCAAAAGCGGTGGTGTGACTTTGTCTGAGGCAACGAAGCGAACAGCGTGCTGCTGAAAAGCGAACGTGTTCTGTTGCCGACGAACACCAGGGCGCTGCCCACGTATCACGGCCTCAACGGATCCGACGCTGATGCGTACAACAAGCGCTGAAACCCAACAAATGTCTGTCTGATCTGGTCGGCTGGACCCAGATCGGCAGCCGCGTCGGCCAGTGCATTTTTGTAACGCAATCGCAGGAGCGACGCCAGTTTTTCTGGCCCCAACTCGTCCACACCCTGGCTGACATACTGCCCCAGAACAAACTCGATGAACGCTTGCTGCTTGTATCCGTATTGGCTGCCGGCCAAGGCCTGGGCGTTTGCTGCCCGGTCTGATCGGGTGAGGGTCGGCATGGCAAACGCCACGTAGGCCAGCACATCAAACAGGTCGCTGTTCTCGGCGTCGATCACTCGCTGCATTTCCGCCAAAGGTTCACGGCCAAAGCCCTTGTCTGCCAGGCCGTCCAATAGACCCTTTCGGGTGGCCGGATCAGCCCAGATGTTTCGCAACTCGTCTTCATCCTTGAAGAACTCCGGCAGCGTGCCGAACAGACTCTCCAAGAACTGCGCCGGTGACAGCGGCTTGCCGTCTGGTCCCCAGAAGGTCGTGACCGACATGTGCTGGATACGCCTGAACTTGCCATCGGCCAGCTTGATCACCAGTTTTTCCGGTCGAGGCTCTGGCGGCGGCTTGGGGCCATGCGGTGGGTCGCCTTCACCGCCTCCTGGCTGCGGCGGCGGTTTGGGCTTCGGTGCTTCAGGCTCAAGTGGCTCACCGTCCCACTCTGGGTCATTGAAATGGTGGTGCGCTTTCACAAAATCGAGGATCGTGAAGTAGTCCTTGCCGTCGTACAAACGGGTGCCTCGGCCAATGATCTGCTTGAACTCGATCATGGAATTCACCGATCGAAGCAGAACGATGTTGCGCACGTTGCGTGCGTCCACACCGGTGGACAGCTTCTGTGAGGTGGTCAGGATGGAGGGGATGGTTTTTTCGTTGTCCTGGAAGTCGCGCAGGTGCTGCTCGCCCAGCGCGCCGTCGTTGGCGGTCACCCGAGCACAGTACAGCGGGTTCTGACTGTTGGCATGCTGGTTGATGAGATCGCGCACCAGGGCCGCATGGGCCTGGGTGGCGCAGAACACGATGGTCTTCTCACGCTGGTCGATCATGTCCAGCATCACTTTCACGCGGTGGGTTTCCCGTTCCTTGATCTCGATGACGCGGTTGAAGTCTTTTTCCTCGTAGCGCCTGCCCTGTTCCACTTGGCCCATCAGCACTTCGTCATCGGCGGTGTAGACGTAGTCGTCCATCGTTGTGGCGATCTGCTTGACCCGGAATGGGGTCAGGAAGCCGTCGTTGATGCCTTCTTTGAGGGAGTACACAAACACCGGGTCGCCAAAGTAGGCGTAGGTGTCGGAGTTCAGCTTGCGTTTGGGCGTAGCGGTCAAGCCCAGTTGAACCGCTGGGCTGAAATGGTTCAGGATGTCGCGCCAGGAGCTTTCGTCGTTGGCCCCGCCCCGGTGGCATTCGTCAATGATGATGAGGTCGAAAAAGTCCGGCGGGTACACCAGCACGTAGTCCGCAATCTCGGCGCGCGCACGCTGGCCAGCACCTTGCAAGCGGCCAGCGGTGATGCCGTGCTCGCGCAGCACCCGGCTGCCTTCGACCTGGCCCCAGCCGACAGCCTTGAGGGCGGGGTCAATGTGTTCGGCGCGGGTTTCGGCTTCGTTCATGGGCATTCTCGGCGTGAGTCAAAACCTGATCAAGAAAAATTCGGCCAGAAAGTCACTGTTAAGTCTTTGATTTTGTTGATTTTTTGTCATTTTCTGCCACGTCAAAGCCAGCAAAAATCAAAACCCGATCAAGAAATCACGCCCAGTGGGGCACATAGCCCGCCCGGGGGTGATCCGTGTCGGCCACGCGGATCAGCTTCGCTTCAAGCGCCTTGTTGATGACAGAGGAGGCCTACAGCCGCTCGATCAGTTGTTGGTAGCGGTCTGGGTACTCCGTCAGCTTTGGGGTGGCACTGCCAATGCGCACGTACTGCACACCGTTGAACGCCACCGGTGCGCCTGTGGCGGCCGGAATCTCCAACAGCACCACGCGGCCGACTGGATGCTGTACCGTGCGAAAGCTGAAAGCGATGCTGGGTTGCAGGCTGTTGGCCAGCCACAGCGGCAGCACCTGGTTGCCCACCTTCTTGACATCCGGGACGAAGTCCGTGCCGACCACTTCGTGGGTGAGCGGGCGCGGGGTGTAGTATTCGCCGCCGTTGCGCCCGGCGTTGCCCATGTTCTTGATCTTGGCTTCGTACAGGTGCGACAGCTCGTGCTTTTCGGCCTGCGAGCGGAAGCGCAGTTCGTCCACCCGGTCGATCACGTCGCGCAGGTTGTAGCCGCTCTGGACCTTGTTCTTGATCTCGCTGAAAACCTCGCCAATCTTGTATTCGATGGTCTGCGGCCCGGTCGCGCGTTGCTTGAAACCGGCCAGGTAGGGAAACAGCCGCTGGTTGACCATGTCACACAGGTCGTCGCCGGTGCCCCGGCGGGTTTTCGTGAATCTGCACAATCTCGGTATGCAACCGAGCCCTTTTTCCACGCGCCCCAGCGCGCTCATCGACTTCAGGTCGCCCGACAGCCAGTCGCCGCCCTTGCACCTCGCCTTCGGCGAACCTCGGGAAACGCTGTGTGCACATGGCCTGGACGAGGTCACCCAGGTCATCGGGCAGGCCGAGGCGCGCGCCCGTGCCGGCGCCTGGTGCGTGGGCCACCTGAACTACGAGGCAGCGCCCGCGTTCGACCCGGCGCTGACCACCCACGGCCACCCGGCCGACGCCGGCCCGCTGGCGCAGTTCCATGTCTATGACGCGCCACTGGGGCCGGAAGCGGCGGCGCGGGCGTGGCGGCCCGAAGCCCAGCACCAGGCCACGGTCCGCTGGGACGGCGAGCCACCGCGCGCGGCATTCGAAGCCGCGATGGGCGCCATCCAGCGTGCCATCGCAGCGGGTGAGTACTACCAGGTCAACCTGACTTCGGCTCTGACCGGGACCTTGGAGGGCGACCCCCTGGTGTTGTTCGATCGCCTGCGTGGCGCCCAGCCCCATGCCTATGCCGCCTACATCGCCGGCCTGCACGACAACACCGCCTTGTTGTCGGTATCCCCCGAACTGTTCTTCGACTGGCGCGGCGGTCGCCTGCTGGCCCGCCCCATGAAAGGCACCGCGCCCCGTGGCCACACGCCCGCCGACGACGAGGCGCAGCGCCAGGCCTTGGCCGCCTCGGCCAAGGAGCGCGCCGAAAACGTGATGATCGTGGACCTGCTGCGCAACGACCTCTCGCGCGTGGCCGAGCCCCACACGGTGCGGGTGCCGCGCCTGTTCCACACCGAGGCCTGGCCCACGGTCTGGCAGCTGACCTCGGACATCGAGGCCCGGACCCGCAGTGGCATCGAGCTGCTGGACGTGTTCCGCGCACTCTTTCCCTGCGGCTCGGTCACGGGAGCGCCCAAGGTCCGGGCCATGGCGGCGATCCGGTCGCTGGAACCCGTGCCCCGGGGCGTCTACTGCGGCGCCATCGGTGTGCTGCAGCCCGGCGGCATGGCCACCTTCAACGTCCCCATCCGTACCCTGGCGCTGCGCGGGCAGCGCGTCCGTTGCGGCATTGGCAGCGGCATCACCAGCGACGCACGGGTGGAAGGCGAATGGGCCGAATGGCAACACAAGCGCCTGTTCGCCGACCGGGCGAGCGAAGCCTTCGATCTCCTGGAAACCTTGCGCCTGAGCGACGGCGAGTTGCTGCACGTTGAACACCACCGTGCGCGCATGGCCACCGCCGCTGTCCACTTCGGTTTTGTCTGGGACGCGGCGGCCTTTGAGGCGGCCGCGCGGGCACTTTCGGCGCAACACCCCACGGGGATGTGGCGGGTGCGCCTGCTGTCCGACAGGGCAGGGCGGGTACAGGCGCAGGCCTACCCGCTGGAACCTTCACCCGCCGAGGTGACAGTGCAATTGGCACACACGCCCTTGCCCCACAGCGACGGCGAGTTCTGCCGCCACAAGACCACCCGCCGGGCGCACTACGACGCCTTCGCGCCGACCGAGCCTGGGGTGTTCGACACCTTGCTGTGGAACGAACGCGGCGAGATCACCGAATTCACCCGGGGCAACGTCGCGCTCAAGCTGAATGGCGAATGGCTGACCCCGGCCTTGTCCAGCGGCCTGTTGCCCGGCGTGGCGCGCGCGAGCCTGCTGCAGGCGCACACGCTGCGCGAGGCCGTGCTGCACACCCGCGACCTGGCCGATGCGCAAGGGCTTGCGTTCTTCAACAGCCTGCGCGGCTGGATACCCGCCAGGTTGGGCCCAACCCTTCCAATACCCACATGAACCTAAGAACACATGTGATCTGGCCCTGTAGCCCAGCATTCCGAAACACCTTGACTGTATCTCAAAAGAGAGACAAAATGTCGCAAAGGAGAATTTGATCATGGCCCATTCCACGATGCTGCATGTCCGGGTGGACGAGGACATCAAGACCCAAGCCAGCGAAGCGCTGGCGGCCATGGGGCTGTCGGTGTCAGATGCGGTTCGTATCCTGCTCAAGCGCGTGGTCAACGACCAGGCTTTTCCGCTGGAACTCAAGGTGCCGAACGCGCAGACCCGGGCAGCCATGGAAGAAGCACGCGCAATGATGAACGCCCGCGCTGTACGTTTTGACTCTGGCGACACCCTGATCGATGACCTCGAAAAAAGCCGCCAGCGCTAAGCGCGCCTCACCACCAAGGGCGTGTGACTACACAAAAAGCTTCCTCAGAGACTGGGATCGCCTTTCCCGATCTGGCCGATACGACCTCAACCGCCTGAAGGAGGCGATGTTGTTGCTCATCGCCAACGACGCCGCTCTCGGTCCTGAGTGGCGAGACCACCCTCCGAAGGGTGCGTGGATCGATCACCGTGAATGCCATATCGGCGGCGACTTCCTGCTGGTCTACCGGTTGGACGACAAGGCCATCGTCTTCGTGCGTGCAGGCACACACTCTGAGTTGTTCGAAGAATAGTTCAGGGGTATCCGCTGCTTGTTGCAGCTCAAGCCGGCACCGACACCGCGCCCTTGGCATCGATCGCGACATGCCGATCGGCCACCAGGCGGGCGACGACGGCCTCCACCGTGCTGTCGTCGGCCTTGCCGCCGGCCACCAGCGACCTCACCAAGCCCTGCAGCCGCGCCTTGCGTGTCGGCTTGTTCTTGCTCTTCTGGAGCGACTTGACGACATGGGCGTAGTCGGCGTCGGCCAGCAACACCGGGGCGGCCTTGGCTGCGACCGCCTTGGGCGCTGCTTTCGTAGGGGCCGCCTTCTTGGCGGGAGCCTTCTTCGTCGCGGCCGTCGGCTTGGCCTGGGCGGTCTTTGGGGATGGCGCGGCGGCCGGTTGGCTTGCGGCGACCACGGGTTTCCTGGCCGGGGCCGCCTTGGGAGCGGCGGCCGGGGCCTTGGTCGCCACACGCTTCGCCGCCGCTTTGGCCACCGGCTTGCTTGGCGCGGTTTTCCTGGCCACGGCAGCGGGCTTCGCGAACCCCAGCTGGCTGGCCACGAAGCCCAGGTCCTGGGCATGGGCCAGCATGGGCCCATAACCCTGGTCGTTGGAAATCACCACGATCCGCGCCTCGGGATGGCGCGACGTGATGTAGCCCATGTAGAACGACAGGTGGAAATCGAGCGCGTTCTTCCCCGCGCGGGTGATCGGTATCAGCGTCAGGTTGTCGCCGAAGGCGGCCTGGTGCGCGTCCACCTTCTTCTGGGTCTTGCCGTGAAAAATCCAGACATGTGTCGCACCGGGCACCAGCGCCAGGATGTCCTTGTCCTTGGGCTGCACGTTCTCCCAGTCCACCAGCACATGGGTGGGCGCGTCCAGCAGCGCCATGGGGCCGATCGGCAGCCCGGGTTTGACGGGTGGGTGCTTCTTCGCGTTCTTGACCAGCTTGCGGCCCACCGCCCGCTTGAGGTCGATCGCGCTGTGGTCGGCGAGTTGCAGCAGGTAGAGCAGCACGTCGGCAACCTCGTCCCCGATGTGCTCCTGCACCACCTTGTCGCCGTGTGCGTTCTGCGATTGCTCCGGCGTCATCCACTGGAAAATCTCGGCCAACTCCGCCGCCTCCACCATCAGGGCCATGGCCAGGTTCTTGGGCGTGTGGAAAGGCTCCCATTCACGTTCGGCGGCAAACTGTCTCAGTGACTTTTGAAGAAGTACCAGGTCCATCGTTGATTCGAGGTTGATCGCGGTGAACCGGAGGATACGACGCCGGCCCGACCTGCCCCGGCAGGTGTCCGACAGGCCGATCCGGGCCGCTACACCACGGCACGGACCGACATCGCTTGGGCCTCAGGCGCCCACAGCCCCCTGCCGCAGCACCGCGATGCGGTCCAGCACAGGGGCGAAGCGCGCGACCAGCCGGGTGCGTTCCGTCTGGTGTTCGGCCCAGGCCTCCTGCACCACCTGCTCCGCCGTCTTGCCGTGCTTCAAGGCCAGGCCCGCCAGCGTGTAGGTCGCGCTCACGAGGCACTCACGAAAGGCCTGATCCAGCAAGAACGCCACGTCCGACGGCTGCCGCAGCGCATCGGCCGGCTTGCTCAGGCCCGCCCGATAGGGTTCGATGGCTCCAATGAAAGCCACCTTGTCGGCGTCGGTGGCCAGGTCCGCGAAGTTGCCCCTCATGGCCTCGTGGACCTCCTTCTCCAGCGCGTGCAGCTTGGCGGTCTCTTTTTCCCGGATGGCGGCGGCCTTGCCGCGCCGCGCCGCCAATGCCTCCAGCAAGGCCGACGCCCGCGTCAGCACCTCGCGCTCGGCCTCGGTGAGTTCGTTCTGCTGGACGGATGTGTCGATGCCGCTGGCCAGCCCTCGCAGTGCCGTGGCGGCCGCGGCGTGTTCCTCGGCCGAGACCAGGCTGTGCGATGCGAGTTGTTGGGGCGTTTCCATGGGGTCGCAACGGCATAGAAGGGAAGCGGGCGACCATTATTCCCGCTGCGCCGCCAAATGCCAAGAACCGGCCTGCGACCGCGCTTTGACGCCTGGCAGACGTTGACGCCACTTCACGCGCCCCGCGCCGAGGACCACAATGGACACCCGTCGGTTCAGCACAACCAGCAAGGAGACATGCCCATGGCTCGTTTCGTACAACGCTGCGCATCGATGCTGGTGCTTGTGGGCCTGGTGGCATACGCCCAGGAGCAGCCGATCACGCCCCAGGACATCCAGGCCAACTGGCTGGGCAAGACCCTCGTCGGCACCACGGCGACGGGCGCGCCCGCCACGATGAAGCTGGACAAGGACGGAACGGCCACGCTGACGGCAGGCAAAACCAACGACACCGGCAACTGGCGCCTGTCGGACGCCGGTTACTGCACCACATGGAAGACCGTTCGAGCCGGCCAGGAACGCTGCTTCACCGCGCGCCGAGCCGGCGAGAAGATCACCGTGCTGAACCCGGATGGCTCGGTCAGCGGCCACTTCAACGAAATCCGCTAGCCAGCCCCAGACACTGAGCCGCAACCGGGAGCCATCTCCCGTTGAGGCAGCGCCGGTTCCGCTCTGGCACACACCTGGTTGCGGCCCTGGTGCTTGGCGCGCCACAGTTGCTCGTCGGCCCGCGCCAGCTTGGCTTCGATGTCCGCATCCGACGGCCCCCAGTTCCAGCGAGGTCCCCGGCATCGGATGGCCAACGGTTCGCCCCCGACTTGGCCACGGCTGTCGTTGATCTTCTTGAAGTGATCGATGTCCATCAACAGCAAGAACGAGGGCTTGCCATGGCGCTCGCTGCGGGCCATCGCGCGTTGGGCATGGGCGTGGAAGCCGCCTGTACCGCAGTCGCAGTCCGCACCCGCATTGACGCAGGCGCGCGCCTGCCACCCACCCAGCCCTGGCATGGCCTGCGATCACATCGCCGGAGAGAGGGTCGAGGTAAAGCCTTGCGCGGAAAACGCGGTCGGGCTCGCAGCCGGCTCGCGGGCGAGCGGGGCCGGCCGCAGCGACTGCAGCAGCGCCAGGCCCAGGGGCCAGTCACCGTGGCCGGACTCGATGTTGATGTGCCCGGCGTTGGGCAGGCGCACGAAGTCGCTGCCCCAGGCGCGCGCGTAGGCGCCGGCCAGGCGCACCGGGCAATAGGGGTCGTTGTCGCTGGCCACCAGCACGCTGCGGTAGGGCAGGCGCTGGTAAGGCACGGGAGCGAAGTCGGCCAGGGCGCCACGGCGCTCCGGATCGGCCGGGGCGACCAGCAGCGCGCCAGCGATGCGGCGGCTGGCCGCCGGCGGCAGGTGGGCTGTGGTGATGCAACCCAGGCTGTGGGCGGCGATCACCACCGGGCCAGGCTGGGCCAGGATGGTCTCGGCCAGGCGCTGCACCCATTCGCGCCGGGTCGGCGCGTGCCAGTCGTCCTGCTCCACGCGCACCGCGCCATCCAGCTGCTGCGCCCACAGGCTTTGCCAGTGGCCGGGGCCGGAGCCGCGCCAGCCGGGCACGATCACAAGGGTGGTTTCGCTCACGTGGACACCTCGCGGGATCAGCGGTTGGGCTGCGGGGTCAGGCGCAGGTAGGGCCGAACGGCCTTGAAGCCCTTGGGGAAACGCTGGGCCAGTTCGGCCGGGTCCTGCAGGCTGGGCACGATCACCACGTCGTCGCCGTCTTTCCAGTTGGCCGGCGTGGCCACCTTGTGGCTGTCGGTCAGCTGCAGCGAGTCGATCACACGCAGGATCTCGTCGAAGTTGCGGCCGGTGCTCGCCGGGTAGGTGAAGGTGGTTCGGATGACCTTCTTCGGGTCGATGATGAACACGCTGCGCACCGTGGCGGTGGCCGACGCGTTGGGGTGGATCATGTCGTACAGCGTGGCCACCTGGCGATCGGCGTCGGCCAGGATGGGAAAGTTGACCGTGGTGTTCTGGGTTTCATTGATGTCCAGCACCCACTTGCCGTGCGAGTCCAGCGGATCGACGCTGACCGCGATGGGCTTGACGCCGCGCTTGGCGAATTCGCCCGACAGGGCTGCGGTCTTGCCCAGCTCGGTGGTGCACACCGGTGTGAAATCGGCCGGGTGCGAGAACAGCACCACCCAGCTGTCACCAGCCCATTCGTGGAAGCGGATGGGGCCGGCGGTGGAGTCCTGGGTGAAGTCGGGGGCGGTGTCGCCCAGTCGCAATGTGCTCATGAAATGCATCCTCAATCGGGGGTATGGGACCATTGTTGTGGGTTTGCTTAGACAACGGAACAACTGAATAGTGGTTAGCAAATTCCAAATTCATATAAACCATCGTGTCAGGCACTGACTTCAATCGTCTCGTCACTGGCCAGGGCTTGGTCCACCACCTCGCGCGTGAGCGTCGGTGCGAAGGTCTCGATGAACTTGTAGACATAGCCGCGCAGCCAGGCCCCACGCCGCACGGCCAGCCGGGTGACGTTGATTTCGAACAGGTGGCCGGCCTCGATGGTGCGCAGGTGGCGGTCGCGCACCTCGTCCAGCGCGATGGAAGCCACGATGCCCACGCCCATGCCCAGCTCCACATAGGTCTTGATCACGTCCGCGTCCATCGCGGTGAGCACCACGTTGGGCGTGATGCCGGCCTGGGTGAAGGCGTCATCGATGTGCGAGCGTCCGGTGTAGCCCTGGTCGTAGGTGATGATGGGGTAGTGCGCCAGCTGCGCCAGCGTGACGGCCTCGCCCGCCGCCAGCAGCGGGTGGTGGGGCGGCACCACGATGCTGTGGGTCCAGCGGTAACAGGGCAGGGTCACGAGTTGTGGGTAGGTGCTCAGCGCCTCGGTGGCGATGCCGATGTCGGCTTCGCCGCGCAGCAGCATTTCGGCCACCTGGCGCGGGCTGCCCTGGTGCAGGTGCAGCACCACCTGTGGGTACAAGCCACGGAAGTCGCGCACCGCGTGGGGCAGGGCGTAGCGGGCCTGTGAATGGGTGGCGGCGACCGTCATCACCCCCTCCGCCTGGGACACGAAGTCGCGGCCCGCCAGCTTGAGGTTCTCGGCCTCGGTCAACAAGCGCTCCACGATGGGCAACAAGGTGGCGCCGGGATCGGTCAGGCCGGTCAGCCGCTTGCCGGCGCGCGCGAAGATGGGCACGCCCAGCTCCTCCTCCAGTTCGCGGATCTGCCGGCTCACACCGGGTTGCGAGGTGTAGAGCATGGACGCCACCTCGGTGAGGTTGAAGCCGCAACGCACGGTTTCGCGCACGGAGCGCAGTTGTTGGAAGTTCATGAGAGAGATGGAAGCGCGAACGAAGGGGTTGGGCCGGGGGCGCCCCTCGCGCGGGAAACCGCGCTGACGCGTCCCGGCAGTCTCATGGTCAGAAGCCCGCGAGCACCGCGCCCTTGAACTCGGTCTGGATGAACTGGCGCACCGGTTCCGACTGGTAGGCCTTGACCAGCTTGGCGACCCAGGGCTGGTTCTTGTCCTGTTCGCGCACGGCCAGCAGGTTCACGTAGGGGCTCTTGGCGCTTTCCTGCGCGATCGCGTCCTTGGCCGGGCTCAGGCCGGCGGACAGGGCGTAGTTGGTGTTGATGGCCGAGGCGTCGAGGTCGTCCAGCGAACGCGGCAGTTGCGCGGCGTCCAGCTCCACGAACCTGAGCTTCTTGGGGTTGCTCACCACGTCCAGCGGCGTGGCCTTGAGGCCGGCGTCGGGCTTGAGCTTGATCAGCCCCTGGTCCTGCAGCACCAGCAGCACGCGCCCGCCGTTGGTGGGGTCGTTGGGGATGCCGAACTTGGCGCCTTCGGCCAGGTCCTTGAGGCTCTTGACCTTCTTGGAGTAGATGCCGATGGGGAAGTTGACCGTGTAGCCCACGGGCGCGAACTTGTAGCCGCGGTCCTTGATCTGCTGGTCTAGGTAGGGCTTGTGCTGGTAGCTGTTGGCGTCCAGGTCGCCGGCGGCCAGGGCGGCGTTGGGCTGCACGTAGTCGCTGAATTCGACGATCTGGATCTTCAGGCCGTCCTTCTCGGCGATCTTCTTCACCTGTTCGAAGATTTGCGCGTGGGGACCGCCGGTGACGCCGATCTTCAGCGTCTTGTCCTGTGCCAGCACGGGCAGGGCGAGGGCCGCGCCCAGCGCGAGGGTCAGCGTCGATTGGAGCAGTTGCCGTTTGATCATGGTGTGTTTCCTTTGGGGACTGGGTTTGAAAAATGAGTGCTAGGGTCGGGAGAAAAATCAGGCCGTCACTTGTGGCTGAGCCGGCGCACCAGCCAGTCGCCCAGGCTTTGCACGGCCTGCACGAAGGCGATGAGCAGCAGCACGACGGCCAACATCACCTCGGGCAGAAAGCGCTGGTAGCCGTAGCGGATGCCGAGGTCGCCCAGGCCACCACCACCGATGGCGCCGGCCATGGCCGAGTAACCCGTGAGGCTGACCAGGGTGATGGTGAAACCGGCCACGATGCCGGGCACGGCCTCGGGCAGCAGCACCTTGAAGACGATCTGCCAGGTGGTGGCGCCCATGGCCTGGGCCGCTTCCACCAGGCCGCTGTCAACCTCGCGCAAGGCCGTTTCCACCAGCCGCGCGATGAAGGGCGCGGCCGCGATCGTCAAGGGCACCACCGCCGCGGCCGTGCCGATGGACGAGCCCGTGATCAGGCGCGTGAACGGGATGATGGCCACCAGCAGGATGATGAAAGGCGTGGAGCGCACCGCGTTCACCAGGGTGCCCACGGTGTGGTTGAAGGTGGCGTTGTCCAGCACGCCACCGCGATCGGTCAGGCGCAGGGCCACGCCCAGCGGCACACCGAGCAAGGCCCCCACGGCGCCCGAGACACCGACCATGGCCAGCGTCTCGAAGAAGGAGGTGATGAACAGCTCCAGCAGGACCGGCGGGAAATGGAGGGACAGCCACTCAAGCATGGGCCACCTCCTGCACCAGCACGCCCGAGCCACGCAGGTGGCCCACGGCGGCCTGGAGTTGCTCGCGCGCCCCGCTGGCCAGCACCGCCAAGCTGCCGAACGGATGGCCCTGCACCTCGTCGATCTGGCCGTGCACGATGTTCAGGTCCAATCCGAAGCGACGCACCAGGTCGGACAACAAGGGGCTGTCCGACGCCTGGCCCGCGAACACCAGCCGCAACAGGCTGGAAGGCGCCTGGCCCGGCGCGCCCAGCAGGACCCGCACGCGCTCCAGCACGTGGACCGGCAGTGCCTGTGGCACGACGTCGTCGAGCAGGCTGCGGGTCACCTCGTGTTGCGGCTGGCTGAACACCTGCAGCGTCTCGCCCTGTTCGACGATCTGGCCGGCCTCCATCACCGCCAGGCGGTGGGCGACCTGCTTGATGACCTGCATCTGGTGAGTGATGAGCACCACGGTCAGGCCCAGCTCGCGGTTGATTTCCTGCAGCAGCGCCAGGATGGACCGGGTGGTCTCGGGGTCGAGCGCCGAGGTCGCTTCGTCGGACAGCAAGACCTTGGGGCGGCTGGCCAGCGCGCGGGCAATGCCCACGCGCTGCTTCTGCCCGCCGCTGATCTGGGCCGGGTAGCGGTCGGCCAAGGCCCCCAGGCCCACCAGTTCGAGCAGCGGCGCCACGCGGGCTCGGATGTCATGGCGGGAGAGGCCGGCCAGCTCCAGCGGCAGCGCCACGTTGTCGTACACGGTGCGCGAGGACAGCAGGTTGAAGTGCTGGAAGATCATGCCGATGTCGCGGCGGGCCGCGCGCAGACCGGCGGCGTCGAGCGAGGTCAGCGGGCGCCCCGCCACGGTGACCGTGCCCTGGGTGGGCCGGTTCAGCAGGTTGATGGTGCGCACCAGCGAGCTCTTGCCCGCGCCGCTGCGCCCGATCACGCCAAAGACCTCGCCGCTGCCGATGTCCAGGTCCACCCCACGCAGCGCGTGGACCGGGCCTTTCGGCCCGCGGTAGGTCTGGTGTATGCCTTCGAGTCGGATCATGGCCCGGCGGCTCAGAGCTTGGCGATCGACACTTCGGTCGACTTGACCAGCGCGACCACGTCGGAGCCGACCTTCAGGCCCAGGTCGTCGACGGAGCGGGTGGTGATGACGGAGGTGACGATGCCCCAGGGGGTTTCGACATCGACCTCGGAGACGACGTCGCCGCGGATGATTTCCTTGACCTGGCCCTTGAACTGGTTGCGGACGTTGATGGCTTGGATGGACATGACACATTCCTTTGGAAGAGTGGAAGAAGAACAAGAAAAATGAAAGCGACACGCTGATGCCAGGCGACGCGGCAACAGTTCCCCAGGCCGCGCGGATGGCGCGGCCGGTGTGTCGTCAGGGAGCAGGGGAGGGGCAGCGGGCCGAAGCGGCCGCCGGGTCAGGCGCTACATCGCACCCGAGACACCGGCACGGACGCCCGGCCCGCCGCCAACGGCATTCGCGGGCCGACGCTGCAAGGAACAAGGAGGTGGTGGGTGCTCATGGGGATGGGTACGGGGTGGGTATGGGCTCGATGATGCTTCAGGCATCAAAGATCTAGAACCAATACGTTTTCAGTTGCTCATAACCAAAAGAGCTATGGATAAAGTCCCACAGAATCAATACCGCCTGAACAAGCGCCCCACAGGCACCGCATGGCCTTGTGGTGTTTTGCCGACAGGTTGGCCGTTTGATCCAACGCGGACCGGGACCTTCACCTCCTGCGTGGTCAGACGCTGAAGCCGGTGTCGAAGGTGTTGCGCACTTCCAGGCGCTGCTTGATCAGGCCGGCGCTGAAGTAGAAATCGGCGGTGCGCTGCTGGTCGGCCACCACCTGGTCGTCGATGGCAATCCAGCGCGTGGCGCGACGCTCGAACTGCAGCCGCGCGGCGTCCTCGGGGATGCCGATGATGCGCGCCAGCGTGGCGCTGAAGGCCTGCGGGTTCTGGTAGGACCAGCGCTGCGCGCGCGCCACCCGCGTCTTGAAGTCCTGCAGCACGGCGCGCTTGTCGCGCAAGGCCGATTCGGTGCCGGCCAGGTAACCCAGGCCGGACGACAGGCCGCGCCCGTTGACCAGCACGCGCGCGTGGCCGCTGGTCTCGGCCAGGGCGGTGTAGGGATCCCAGGTGGCCCAGGCGTCCACCGAGCCCTGGGTCAGCGCCAGCTTGGCGTCGGCCGGCGGGATGAAGCGCAGCTGGATGTCGTTGACCGTGAGGCCCACCGCGTCCAGCGCCTTGAGCGTGACGTAATGGCCGATGGAGCCGCGGTTGGTGGCCACGCTCTTGCCCTTGAGGTCGCGCGCGTCTTTGAAAGGCGCGTCGGGGCGCACCAGGATGGCGGTGCCGTAGGCGTCGGAGCGGCCGGCCGCGAAGGCCTTGATGCGGCTGCCGGCCGCTTGCGTGAAGAGCAGCGGCGCGTCACCAATGAGGCCGAAGTCGATGGCGTCGGCGTTGAGCGCCTCGGCCAGCGGCGCGGCGGCCGGGAACTCGCTCCACTTGATGTCGTAGGGCAGGTTCTTCAGTTCGCCGGCGGCGTCGAGCAGGGCTTGCAAGCCGCCTTTCTGGTCACCGGCGCGCAACAGCACGCGGGACTGGGCATGCAGCAGCGTGGGCGCGAGCGATGCGGTGGCGAGGGTGGAGAGGAAATGGCGTCGTTGCATGGTCGGTGTGTTGCAAAGGGTGGATCGTGACTGGCATTGCAGCACCCGGCTGGCGCAACGGGAAGCGCGCTTTTCTCACATGCTTATGCGCAAAATAGGCGCCTTCAATACCCCCGCGTGGGGTCCACCACATCCCGCAGCGGCTGGCCGGCCAGGTAGCGGTGCAGGTTGTCGTCGAACTTCTGCAGCGTGAGGGCCGACACGCCGCCCGCCGACCACGACAGGTGAGGCGTCAGGCGCACCCGGGGATGGCTGTAGAGCCAGTGCTCGTGGGGAGGCGGCTCGGGTTCGGTCACGTCCAGCGTGGCACAGGCCAGGGGTCCCCGGTCCAGCGCTTCGCGCAGCGCACCGTGGTCGATCAGGGCACCACGGGCGATGTTCACCAGGTGCTGGCCCGGGCGGGCGTGTTGCAGCGCCTGGGCATCGATGATGTGCCGCGTCGCGGGGGTGCTGGGCAAGGCCAGCACCACGTGGTCGGACGCCGCCAGCAGGCCATGCAGGGAAGCCGCCCTGGCCACACCAGGGTGCGCCAGCGCACCGTCCGTGCGCCGCAACGCCGACACCTGCATGCCAAAGGCCAGTGCCCGCTGCGCAATCGCCTGGCCGATGGCGCCAAAGCCCACCAGCCCCAGCGTCTGCCCGGCCAGCTGGCCGATCGGCGTGGCGCAGGCGCGGTCGAACTCGCGCCGCCAGGCCAGGGCGTGCCGGACCTGCCGCGTCGGCCAGGCCTTCACCTGGTCCAGCAGCGCGGTCATCACGTACTCGGCGATCGGCGCCGCCGCCACGCCACGGGCACAGGTAACCTGCGGCACCGCGAACAACCAGTCGGGAAAATAGTCGATGCCGGCCGAGGCCAGGTGCACCCAGCGCAGCCGGCCGGGCCAGCCATCGGGCTTGTCGCGCGGCGCGTCGCGCCAGCCGTTGCGGGGCGCGGTCAGCAGCACCTCGGCCTCGCCGCAGCGCTGCCAGGCCCGCGTGCCCGCGTCGTCGTGCACCACCACGCCCGGTGGCGGCCGCAAGCTGCCGGCATCGAGCTGGTTGATGACCACCAGCGGGCGCGCGGGCGAAGCGGGATAGCGCATCGCTCAGACCGCCAGCGCACGGCGGCCGGCCTGCTGCCAGACGCTGTCGTCCTGCGGCGTGTGGATGCGGCCGCACAACACGTCGCGCCAGTGGCGCTCCAGCGGGTTCTTGCGCGCCAGACCGTGGTTGCTGGTCAGCGACTGCGCGGCCTCCACCGCCTGCACCGCCTGGTTGGTGATCAGGCTCTTGACGAGGCCACTCTCGTGCCCCGGCACCAGCCCCCCCGCGTCCACGTCGCGGGCGAGGCTGGCGATCAGGCGATCGTTGCTGAGCAGCAGACCTTCGATGCGGCCCACCACCTCCTGGGCCCGGGGCAACGTGGCCAGCGGCGCGCCCAGCGACGATGGCGCGCGCGTGCGCAGGAAACCCACCACCCAGTCGCGCGCGGCCCCCCCCCCCCCGGGGGTTTTCACCCGGGGGGGGCCCCCCGGCGGGGG
>NZ_JASATI010000064.1:0-23672 GCF_038440225.1 Hydrogenophaga sp. OTU3427
CGTGGGACTGTCACTTTTCAGACGCCAACGGCAGCACCGGCCCCCCACAATGCCCCGCATGATCGAACTGCGCGCCCCCCTGCAAGCCCAGCTGGTGCAATGGCTGGTGAAACCCGGCGACACGGTGGCGGCCGGCCGCCCGCTGGTGGTGCTGGAAGCCATGAAGATGGAACACGAACTGCGGGCCGAGGGCGACCTGCGGGTGACGGAACTCCTGTTGGCCGAAGGCGACTCCGTGCAGGAGCACGAGCTGCTGCTGCGCGCCACGGCCATGACGCAGGCCGAAACGTCTGCGCCAACCGTCGCCCCAGCCTCCGGGCCGGGTGGCCCCCGTCCGGACCTGCAGCGGCTGATCGCCCGCCAGGCCCTCACCCTCGACGCCGCCCGCCCCGAGGCCATGGCCAGACGCCATGCGCTGGGCCAGCGCAGCGCGCGTGAATTTGTCGCCGCCGTCTGCGACGCGGACAGCTTCATCGAATACGGTGCCCTGGCGGTGGCCGCCCAGAGCCGCCGCCGCAGCGAGGACGATCTGCGGAAAAACACCCCCGCCGACGGCCTGGTGAGCGGCATAGGCCAGGTCAACGGCGCCGGCAGCGCCGTGGTCATGGCCTACGACGCCACGGTGCTGGCCGGCACCCAGGGCATGCGCAACCACCAGAAGACCGACCGCCTGCTGGGCGTGGCGCTGGCGCGCAAACTGCCCCTCATCCTGTGGGCCGAAGGCGGCGGTGGCCGCCCGGGCGATGTGGACATGCCCATCGTCGCCGGCCTGCACGTCGGCACCTTTGCCGCGCTGGCCCGCCTGAGCGGCCAGGTGCCGCTGATCGGCGCCACCGGCGGGCGCTGTTTCGCCGGCAACGCCGCCTTGCTGGGCTGCTGCGACATCGTCATCGCCACCCGCTCCAGCCACATCGGCATGGGCGGCCCGGCCATGGTGGAAGGCGGCGGGCTGGGGGTCTTCAAGCCCGAGCAGATCGGCCCGAGCGGCGTTCAGCACGCCAATGGCGTGATCGATGTGCTGGTCGACGACGAGGTGCAGGCGGCCGCGGCGGTGCGCCAGGCACTGTCGTATTTCCAGGGCGCGGCAGCACCCGGCCCGGCGCCCGATTCGCTGGCCTTGCGAGAAGTGGTGCCCGACAACCGCTTGCGGGCCTACGACACCCGTGCCGCCATCACCGGCCTGGCCGACCGGGGGTCCGTGTTGTGGTTGCGTGAGGGTTTTGGTCGCGGCCTGCACACGGCGCTGGCGCGCATCGCAGGTCGGCCGGTCGGGCTGATGGCCAACAACCCGCAGCACCTGGGTGGCGCGGTGGACGCCGAGGCGGCCGAGAAGGCGACCCGCTTCATGCGCCTGTGCGACACCCACGGCCTGCCCATTGTCAGCCTGGTGGACACGCCGGGTTTCATGGTGGGCCCCGACGCCGAGGCCACCGGGCTGGTGCGCCGCGTGGGCGATCTGTTTGTGCGGGCCGCGCGCTTGCGCGTGCCCTTCTTCAGCGTCGTGCTGCGCAAGGGCTATGGCCTGGGTGCCATGGCCATGACGGCGGGCGGTTTCCATGCGCCGGTGTTCAACGTCGCCTGGCCCACCGGCGAGTTCGGTGCCATGGGGCTGGAGGGCGCGGTGCGCCTGGGTTTTCGCAAGGAGCTGGAAGCCGTGCCCGAAGGCCCCGCGCGCGAGGCCCTGTTCCAGCAACTGGTGGCCCAGCAGTACGCCGCCGGTTCGGCGCTGAACATGGCGGCCACGCTGGAGATCGATGCCGTCATCGATCCGGCCGACACCCGCCGCTGGCTCCTGCAGGGCCTTCAGGCCACCGGCGCGGCGGCGTCGGGCAGCGCGAAGTAGAAGCAGCTGCCCTCGCCGGGGTGGGCCTCGGCCCAGATCTGGCCGCCGTGGCGCTCCAGGATGCGGCGGCACAGGGCCAGGCCGATGCCGGTGCCCTCGAAATCGCTGGCGCGGTGCAGGCGCTGAAAGACGCCGAACAGCCGGTGCGCCTGACGCGGCTCGAAGCCCACGCCGTTGTCGCGCACCCAGAAAACGCAGCCGCGTTCGGCGTCGTGGTGCCAGCCCACCTGCACCTGGGAACGCTCGCGCCGGCGCGAGTACTTCAGCGCGTTGCCCAGCAGGTTGTCCCAAACCTGGCTGATCAGCAGCGGGTCGCCCAGCACCGGCGGCAGGTCCGGCGCCACGGTCCAGTCCACCACCTGGGTGCCGAGGTCGTGGGTCAGGCGGTTGATGCTGGCGCTGACCTGGGTGGCCATGCCCACCTCGCGTTTCTCCAGCGGCGCCAGGCCCAGGCGAGAGAAAGCCAGCAGGCCCTCGATCAGCGCGCCCATGCGCTGGGCGGCGTCGGCAATCGTCTTGAGGTACTTGCCGGTCACCGGGTCGACCTGCTCGCCCATGTGCTCCTTCAGGATGACGATGAAGCTGGTGATGTGGCGCAGCGGCGCGCGCAGGTCGTGCGAGACCGAGCTGGAAAAGGATTCGAGGTCGCGGTTGGCTTCCAGCAGCTGGCGGGTGCGTTCCTGCACGCGCACCTCCAGCGTCTGGTTGAGGTCCTGCAGCAGCTCCTGCAGCCGCCGCACCTCGGTCATGTCGCGGGTCAGGGCCGAAAACCCGAGCGCCCGGCCGGTGCCGGCCTCGCGCAGCGCGGTCAGCACGGTGTGGCCCCAGAAACGGCTGCCGTCCTTGCGCTGGCGCCAGCCGGTGCTCTCGAACTGGCCGAACAGGGCGGCACGCTCCAGCGCCAGCTCGTTGTCCAGGCGCTCGTCTTCGCGCACGCTGGGGGCGTCGAACTGGCGGGCGTTCGCGCCCAGCACGTCGGTGGCGTGGTAGCCCAGCAAGCGCTCCGCGCTCGAGGTCCATTCGCTGACCCGGCCCTCGGTGTCCAGGAAGTAGACCGCGTGATCGCGCAGGCCGTCCAGCATCAGGCGCAGGCGCTGTTCGCCGTCGGACAGGCGCTCGCCCAGGGCTTCCAGCGGTGCCGCGTCACCGGCGGGCGCCGGCTCCGGCGGCGCCAGGCGGTGGGCGCTGATGTCGGCGATGTGGCAGTACAGGCCGAGCACGCGCGCGCCCTCGACGTCGGGCACCAGCTGGCCGCTGGCCACCCAGTGGCCGCGCTGGGCGTGTGGCACGGTGGCCTCGAAGGCCTGCGGGATGCCCCGCAGCGCCTGGGCCAGCGCGGGCAGCATGGCCTCCAGCAATTCGGGGGCGAAGACCTGCTGGACCGACAGCCCGAGCACCTGTTCGGCGGGTTGTGGCAGGTGCTGGCGCTGTGCCCGGTTGGCGTAGCGGCAGCTCAGGCTGTTGTCGAAGTAGCTCACCAGGCCGGGCAGGTGGTCGAGCAGGCGACCCAGGAAGGCGGGTGAATCCAGCCGCGCCGCGTCGGCGGCCGACAGGCCCACCACCGGTTCGTTGAACAGGTCGGTGAAAAAGTCCTCTGGCAGGTGGTCGGCTGCTTCGGGCAGGCTCATGCGAGCGACTGTAACCGACCGTCGCGGCAATCAGAACCGGGGCAGCTCCGCGTGCTTGAGCTGCCCACCGCGCACCAGCTCCTTGCCGTACTCGGCGCAGCGTTGCAGGGTGGGGATGACCTTGCCGGGGTTGAGCAGGCCGGCCGGGTCGAAGGCGCGTTTGAGGGCGAACATCTGCTCGTTCTCCGCGGCGCTGAATTGCACACACATGCTGTTGAGCTTCTCCACCCCGACGCCGTGTTCACCCGTGACGGTGCCGCCCATGGCCACGCTGGTCTCCAGGATGTCGGCGCCGAACAGCTCGCAGCGGTGCAGCTGGTCGGGGTCGTTGGCGTCGAACAGGATCAGCGGGTGCAGGTTGCCGTCGCCGGCGTGAAAGACGTTGGCGCAGCGCAGGCCGTATTTCTTCTCCATCTCGGCAATCGCCAGCAGGATGTCGGCCACCCGCTTGCGCGGGATGGTGGAGTCCATGCACATGTAGTCGGGGCTGATGCGCCCGCTCGCGGGGAACGCGTTCTTGCGCCCGCTCCAGAACTTCAGGCGCTCGGCCTCGTTCTGGCTCACGGTGATGGCGGTGGCGCCACAGCCGCGCAGCACCTCGCTCATGCGGCCGATTTCCTCTTCCACCTCCTCGGGCGTGCCGTCGCTTTCGCACAGCAGGATGGCGTCGGCGCTGAGGTCGTAGCCGGCGTGAACGAAGTCTTCCACCGCCGCCGTCATGGGCTTGTCCATCATTTCCAGCCCGGCCGGGATGATGCCGGCGGCGATCACCGCGGCCACCGCGTCACCGGCTTTGCGCACGTCGTCGAAGCTGGCCATGATGCAGCGCGCCAGCTGGGGCTTGGGCACCAGCTTGACCGTGACCTCGGTGGTCACGGCCAGCATGCCTTCGCTGCCGATCAGCACGCTGAGCAGGTCGCAGCCGGCGGTGTCCAGCGCGTCGCCGCCGAAGGTGATGGGCTCGCCCTCGACCGTGAAGCCACGCACCTTGAGCACGTTGTGCACCGTCAGGCCGTATTTCAGGCAGTGCACGCCGCCCGAGTTCTCGGCCACGTTGCCGCCGATGGTGCAGGCGATCTGGCTGCTGGGGTCGGGCGCGTAGTACAGGCCGTGGGGGGCGGCCGCTTCACTGATGGCGAGGTTGCGCACGCCGGCCTGCACCACCGCCGTGCGCGACACCGGGTCGACCCGCAGGATCTTGTTGAACTTGGCCAGCGACAGCGTCACGCCCAGCGGGTGCGGCATGGCGCCGCCCGACAGGCCGGTGCCGGCGCCGCGCGCCACCACCGGCGCGCCGACCGCGTGGCAGGCCTTGAGCACGGCGGCGACCTGGGCTTCGGTCTCGGGCAAGGCCACCACCAGCGGGCGCTGGCGGTAGGCGGTCAGGCCGTCGCATTCGTAGGGCACGGTGTCCTCGCCGCGCCACAGCAGCGCGTGGGCGGGCAGGGCGGCCTGCAGGGCGCGCACGATCTCGCGCTGGCGCGCGGCGCTGTCCAGGGTGGCGGCGGGGTCGGCAACGGTGTTCATGCGGGGCAGTTTAGGACAAGCCCGCCCGCCGTGGTGTTGAAGAAAAACATGGGGGCTTGAAATCTTCTGCAGCCGTCGCTATCTGTGGTGCACAGGGCAGCGATGCCCGCCTGGCCAGGGCAAATCACCCTTGTTTTTTTACCCAAGCACTGAGGAGTTTGTCATGAACCAATTGATCGCCCGTTCCGGTCTGCTCGACGATTTTTTCAAGGATGTCGCCCCCGGCTTCTTCGTCAAACCCCTGCACGGCGACAACTTGCCGGCGCAGATCCGGGTGGACGTGAAGGAGTCGCCCGAGGCCTATCAGCTGTCGGCCGAAATCCCAGGCGTCAACAAGGAGGACATCCACGTCCACATCGATGGCAACGTGGTCAGCCTGCGCGCCGAGGTGAAGCAACAGGACGCCCAGACCGACAACGGCAAGCTCTTGCGCAGCGAGCGCTACTACGGCGCCGTGTCGCGCAGCTTCCAGTTGCCGGTGGATATCGACAACACCGCTGCCCGCGCCCGCTACGACAACGGCATCCTGAACCTGACGCTGCCCAAGAAGGGCGCTTCCGTCAGCCAGCGGCTGGCCGTGGAGTGATCGGGACTGGGCCCGCCGCCGGGCCGCCCCAAGGCGAGGCCCGCACCCCCTCGGGGGGCAGCGACCCGCGCAGCGGCGGAGCGCGGGGGCGCTAGCTACAACGCCTTGGTGATCCAGTCCGCGAACGCGGCGCACTCCCAGCGGTCCATGTTGCCGGGGCGCCAGCACAGGTAATGCGCGTGCGGACTGGGCACGGTGCGGTCGAACAGGCGCACCAGCGTGCCGTTCTGCAGCCAGGGCGCGCCCAGTTTGAGGCGCACCAAGGCCACGCCCAAGTGGTAGGCGGCCGCGTCGCACATCAGTCCGACGTCGTTGAACTGCGAGCCATCGCTGGGTTCAGGCCAGTCCAGCTCGTGGGCGGCGAACCAGGTGCGCCACGGCTCCAGCGGCGAGCACAAGAGCGGCACGCCCTGCAGGTCCTGCGTGTTCTCGAAGGGGCCGTGTTCAGCGATGAATTCGGGTGACGCCATGGGCGTCACCTCATCCTTGAGCAGGCAGACGTGCTCGACGTCGGTGTAGCGGCCGACGCCGAAGCGGATGGTCAGGTCGGCGTCCTCGGCCACCACGTCCAGTTTGGGGATGCTGACCTGGTGCAGCACCAGGTCGACCTCGGGGTGCAGTTGCGCGAACTGCTTGAGGCGCGGCATCAGGATGCTGCGCGCAAAGGTGCTGGTGACGGCCAGCTTGAGCTTGCGCCGGCCGCTGCCACGCGCCGAGCTCGGAAACTTCTGCAGCGTGGCCAGGCCATCGCACACATGGGCCAGGTACTCGACGCCTTCGGGGGTGAGCGAGAAGTCCGCGCGCGCAAACAGCGGCGTGCCCAGGATCTGCTCCAGCTGCTTGACCCGGTGACTCACCGCGCTGGGGGTCACGTGCAGCTCTTCCGCCGCCTGCGTGACGCTGCGCAGGCGCGCCAGTGCCTCGAAGGTCAGCAGGCACTGGATGGGCGGAATGCGTATGGCCATGGTCAGGATTCCAAATGGCCGGAGCGGTACCACCCTCGCGTGACGCCGCCCAACCGGGGATGCCGCCGAGGGCGGCGCAGGGGGGTCATTTGAAGATCACCGTCTTGTGGCCATTCAAGAGAACGCGGTGTTCGCTGTGCCACTTCACGGCGCGCGCCAGCACCTGGCTTTCGGTGTCGCGGCCTTGGGCGGTCAGGTCCTCCACCGTCTTGCTGTGGTCCACGCGGGCCACGTCCTGCTCGATGATGGGGCCTTCGTCGAGGTCGGCCGTCACGTAGTGGGCGGTGGCGCCGATCAGCTTGACGCCCCGGTCGTGCGCTTGGTAGTAGGGCTTGGCACCCTTGAAGCTGGGCAGGAAGCTGTGGTGGATGTTGATCGCCTTGCCCGAGAGCTTGCGGCACAGGTCATCGCTCAGGATCTGCATGTAGCGCGCCAGCACCACCAGTTCGGCCTGTTCGTTCTGGATGATCTCGAACTGCCGGGCCTCGGCCTGGGCCTTGGTGTCGGCCGTGACCGGGATGTGGTGGAAGGGCACGTTGTAGCTGGCCGCCAGCTGGTAGAACTCGCGGTGGTTGCTGACGATGGCGCGGATGTCCAGCGGCAGCAGGCCACTTTTCCAGCGGAACAGCAGGTCGTTGAGGCAGTGGCCTTCCTTGCTCACCATGATGACGGTGCGCATGGGCGCGCTCAGGGGGTGCAGGCCCCAGGCCATCTCGAAGCCGGCCGCCAGGGCGGCGAGGTCGGCGCGCAACTGGGCCTCGCTCAGGCGCTCGCAGGCGAACTGCACGCGCATGAAGAACAGGCCGGTGTCGTGGTCGTTGTACTGGGCGGCTTCTTCGATGTTGCCGCCGCGCTCGAACAGGAAACCCGACACCGCGTGCACGATGCCGGGGCGGTCGGGGCAGGACAGGGTCAGGACGTAGGTGTGATTCATGGGGCGTGATTGTCGCAGGGCAGCGGACCCGGCCACCGTCGCCGGAGTGGCATGGCTCCCAGGGGCCTGGAATGCCACAATGTGCAACACCCATTTTCCGACCGCAGGAGACTCCCATGGCCTACAACGATTTCCGCATGGACAACCACTGGTTGCCCTTCACGCCCAACCGCGGCTTCCAGAAGGACCCGCGCGTGTTCGTCGCCGCCGACGGCATGTTCTTCACCACCCACGACGGCCGCCAGGTCATCGACGGCATCTCCAGCCTGTGGTGTGTGGGCGCCGGCCACAACCGCAAACCCATCAACGAGGCGATCAAGCGCCAGCTCGACACCCTGGATTACGGCACCGCCTTCAACGTCACCAACGACAAGGCGGCCCAGGCCGCCGAGATGATCGCCGCCATGGCGCCGGGCGACCTCAACAAGGTGCTGTTCTGCAACTCCGGCAGCGAGGCGGCCGACACCGCCATGAAGGTGGCCCTGGCCTACCACCGCGCCCGCGGCGAAGGCCACCGCAACGTCTTCATCGGCCGCGAGCGCGGCTACCACGGCGTGGGCTTTGGCGGCATGAGCGTGGGCGGCATCCCGGCCAACCGCAAGGTGTTCGGCACGGCGCTGCTGCCGCGCGTGGACCACCTGCGTTTCATCCACGACCCGGTCAACCACGCCTACATCCACCACCAGGAACCGGTGTGGCAGGAGGACATCCTGACCGAGCTGGAAAACCGCATCCTGCCGCTGCACGACCCGAGCAACGTGGCCGCCGTGATCGTGGAGCCGGTGGCCGGCAGCGCCGGCTGGTACCTGCCGCCCCAGGGCTACCTGAAGCGCCTGCGCGAGATCTGCGACAAACACGGCATCCTGCTGATCTTCGACGAGGTCATCACCGGTTTCGGCCGCATGGGCAGCAACTTCGCGGCCGACTTCTACGGCGTCGTGCCCGACATGCTCAACTTCGCCAAGTGCGTGACCAACGGCGTGATCCCGCTGGGCGGCGTGATCTGCCGCCAGCACATCTACGACGCCATGATGGGCGCGCACAGCCAGGCGCCCGAACACGCGATCGAATTCTTCCACGGCTACACCTACTCGGGCCACCCGGTGGCCTGCGCCGCCGCCATCGCCACGCTGGAGCTGTTCCAGCAGGAAAAGCTGTTCGCCCGCGCTGGCGAGATGGGCCAGGTGCTGGGAGACGCCATGCACAGCGCGCTCAAGGGCCTGCCCAACGTGATCGGCATCCGCAGCCTGGGTTGCGCGGCGGCGGTCGAGCTCGCGCCCGCCGCCGGGCTGCCGGGCAAGCGGGGCTTCGACGTCTTCATGGACTGCTACCACAAGGGCGTGCTGGTGCGCAGCGCCGGCGACAACCTGGTCTTCGCGCCGCCCTACATCGTCGAGAAATCGCACATCGACACCATGGTCAACGTGCTGGCCGACGCCATCAAGGCGCAGGCCTGACCGGGCGCCGGCTCAGCGCCGCCAGCGCTGGCGCAACTCGGCGCAGTGGTCCACGGGCGGCGTGGCGGGCGTCAACCAGAGCCGGTCCGCCTCGCCGTCACCGGGCCGGCCGGGCGCACCGGCCTGCATCACCACCACCCGCGTGCTGGCCGCCAACGGCGCGGACAGGTGTGCCGGCACCCCCAGGCCACGCCGCACGTGTTCGGCGCCGGCCACCAGCATCACCACCTGACCCTCGACGGCCGACGCCACGGCTTCGGCCACGGCATCGGCCATGGCGCGGTCGCGCGCGATCTGGATGCGCGCCATGGGCGCCAGCTGGTGGGCCGGCAGCAGGTCGCAGTGGCCAGCGCGGATGAGGTCCTGCTGGCGGGCGAGGGCCTCGGGGGCCAGCCGTCCGTCCAGCGAGGTGTCCGCCATGGCCGCCCGCATCTCGGCGCGTGGCTGGTTGCCGCCCAGCACCACCACGCCGGCGCGCACCGCCGCCATCACCGACGGGCCGTAGCGCGCCCAGGGCCAGCCGTCCTCGTTCCAGCGCAGTTGCGCCATCACCTGGGCTTCGCTGGCCTCCCGGGGCAGATCACGTGTGTGGGTGCCGCGCTCGGCCATCTCCAGCACCAGCGCCGCCAGGCGGCCCTGGGCGGCCAGGTGCGTCACCGTGCCGTGTTCCAGCGCCTGGTGGGCGTCGGCGTCGTGTTGTTCACCGAGCAGCAGCACGCGGGCGGGCCCCAGGCGCCGCAGCTCGGCGGGCAGGTCGGCCGTGGTGACGGGGCCGGCCACCAACGCGACGCAGCCGGCCAGCAGCAGGGCCGTGGCCAACACGGCGGTGGACGCGGCGGACAGGACGGTTTGGGGGCGTTGCATGGGGGGGATACTATCGGTGCGGGTGCCTCCGTGTCCGGCCGCACCTCCCCATTTTTTCGTTTCTGATCCATGACTTTTCCGCGTTCCTCGCGGGTGGGCCGCGCCGTGTGTGTGCTCGCCACCCTGGCCCTGGCCTGGGCCGCGGCCCGGCTATGTGTCTGGCTGCACACCCCCATCCCGTGGATGATCGGTCCGCTGCTGGCCACGGCGCTCGCCTCGCTGGCGGGTGCGCCCACCGCCAGCTGGACACCGCTGCGCAACACCGGCCAGTGGGTGATCGGCACCGCGCTGGGGCTGTACTTCACGCCCCAGGTGGGCGCGCTGGTGGCCAGCCTGTGGTGGGTGATCGTGTTGGGCATTGTCTGGGCGCTGCTGCTGGGGCTGGGTTTCGACTGCTGGCTGCAGCGGGTCCATGCCCGCCACCTGCCCGGCCTGTCGGCGGGCGAGCTGCGCGCCACCACCTATTTTTCGGGGGCGATCGGTGGCGCCTCGGAAATGACCTTGCTGGCCGAGCGCGCCGGCGCCCGCACCGACCTGGTGGCCTCGGCCCACAGCCTGCGGGTGCTGCTGGTGACCCTCTGCCTGCCGTTTGGCATGCTGTTCTGGGGCGTGACCGGGCTGGACCTGGCGCCACCGGCCGTGCGCGACGTGGCCTGGCCCGGCCTGGGGCTGCTGGCGCTGCTGACCCTGGCGGGCGCGGTGCTGGCGCAGTGGCTGGGGCGCGCCAACCCCTGGTTCATGGGAGCCCTGTTGGTGACCATGGGCATCACCCTCAGCGGCCAGGTGTGGTCGGCCCTGCCGCCCGAGCTGTCCTATGCGGCGCAGCTGGTGATCGGCGTCAGCCTGGGCGTGCGCTTCACGCCGGACTTCCTGCACACCGCGCCGCGCTGGCTGGGTTCGGTGGCCCTGGCCTCGGTGGTGATGATGGTGCTGTGCGCCGCCTTCGGCTGGGGCCTGTCGCGCATGATCGGCATGCATCCGGCGACCATGGTGCTGGGCACGGCGCCGGGGGGCATCGCCGAGATGTCCATCACCGCCAAGGTGCTGCAGCTGGGCGTGCCGGTGGTGACGGCCTTCCAGGTCTGCCGCCTGGTGGCGGTGCTGGTGCTGGCCGAACCGGTGTACCGCCTTTGGGTGGTGCGCCAACAACAACGCCGGCACAAGGCCGGCGTGGAATAGAAGACCCGCTGTACGGGGTGCCCAGACCGGGGACGCCGCCGGGCTGGCTCCGCCAGACGGCCGGTGTCGCCCCCTGGGGGGTGACTCGCAGCGGCGCGGGGGGGACCCGAACTCAGTGCATCACGACCGGCATCTGCGCCAGCAGGGCATAACCTTCCAGCGTGTCCTCCACCTCTTCCTGGCTGGGGGTGTTCTGCTGCCAGGCGCTGATGCGCTGCTGGAACATCTCGGCCCAGGAGCCATCGAGATAGAGCTCCTTGCCGGAGCGTTTGTCCACGATCTCGAAGCCGTGGCGAGGCATCTGCGGCCCGCTGGGGACCGCAGCCTCGTTGTCCTGCAGCGCGTCGGCCTGGATGTGGACCACCGCGAAGGATTCAGAGTCGTAGAGCATGTGCATGAGTGAAATGTCCTTGAAACCTGACAAACCTGCTGACCGGAACCCGATGGCCTTGTGAGCACTATCGGCATTCAGCATACCGGCTATATGGGCCGTCCGGCGGAAATATCAAGCTCTGGGTGGAGTCAAGGGGCCAACAGTCGCTGGTCCGCCACATCGCCGTTGGCCTGGACGATGCGCATGCGCACCGGCAAGTGGCCCAGGCTGGGCGCCAGCCAGACATCCACCCGGCTGTCGAACTCCTTGCGCGGCAGGCGCTGCAGGTGCAGCGCGGGCACCTCGCTGCCGTTCAGGCGGGTGTTTTCCGTGCCCTTGACCACAAAGGCCCAGGTTTCGGAATCGCGCACGCCGCTGGTGGGGATGTTGACCGTGTGGCCCGCCGGGTAGCTGCCCGGGCGGGCGTGCACCAGGCCGGCCAGCTGCATGAACACGCTCAGGCGGTCCTGGTGGCCGGGCAGCAGCGGGGCATCGGGCGAATTGGCGCTGTAGCGGATGCGCTGGCCGTCCTCGTCGAAATGGGCGGCGCGTTCGCTGCGGGTCTTTTCCGCGAAACGGCGCGGGTGCAGGCCGTTGCGCCCGATCCGGCCCTCGCTGGTCTGGGTGCGGCTGCCGAGGAAGCCGGCGTCGATCACCATGTGGGCGCGGTAGCGGTCGCCCGTGTGTTGCCAGTCCAGCGAGCCGTTCAGGGTCTGTGGAATGCCACGGAATTCGACCTTGACCTCGTAGCGCAACAGGGTCGAGGCCGGCGGCTCGAAGGGCACGGGCGGCGCTTCGCTGGGTGGCGGGCTGGCGGCCGAGACCTGGTCGGCGGCGCTGGCCAGGGTCACGTCGGGTTCGACGGCGGGCGTGTCCGGCAGGTCCGGCAGCGCCACATGGGGAGCGGGATCCTGCACGGTGGGCGTGGCAGCGGGCTCCTCCGGTGGCAGTGCCGGGGGAGCCAGCGGGGACAGCGAAGGGGGGGCCGCTGACGGCCGCGGGCGGGACTTTGGCACGGCGGCGGCCAGCGGGCTCTTCAGCGCGGCCGCAGCGGGTGTGACTGGCGCAGGCAAGTTGACCGTGCGGGTCTGCAGGGCGCGCGGGGCCACAGCGGCGGTGGCCGGCGCCTCGGCCCCGGGCAGCCAGGGGGCCGCCAGCAACCAGGCATGGGCCGCCAGCACACCGAACACCAGCGCCAGCAGGGGCCAGCGGAGAAGTCGGGGGCTTGGGGCGGACGGGGACATGGCGGGCTGAACCTAGAATACCAAATGAGGTCGTTGTCCCGTCGACCTGAATGACTTTTCATGAAACTCGCCACCTACAAGGACGGCTCGCGCGACGGCCAACTGGTTGTTGTCTCGCGCGACCTCAGCACCGCGCATTACGCCACCGGTATCGCCAACACCCTGCAGCAGGCGCTGGACGACTGGAACTTCATTGCCCCCCAGCTGCAGGATCTCTTCGTCACCCTCAACCACGGCAAGGCGCGTCACGCCTTCGCCTTCGACCCGAAGATGTGTGCCGCGCCCTTGCCACGGGCCTTCCAGTGGGCCGACGGTTCGGCTTACATCAACCACGTGGAGCTGGTGCGCGCCGCGCGTGGCGCCGAGGTGCCTGCCAGCTTCTACACCGACCCGCTGATGTACCAGGGCGGCAGCGACGACCTGCTGGGCCCTTGCGACGACGTGGTCGTGCCCAGCGAGGCCATGGGCATCGACTTCGAGGCCGAGATCGCGGTCGTCACCGGCGACGTGCCCATGGGCGCCACGCCCGAGCAGGCGCTGGAAGGCGTGCGCCTGCTCATGTTGGCCAACGACGTGTCGCTGCGGAACCTGATCCCCAACGAGCTGGCCAAGGGTTTTGGCTTCTTCCAGAGCAAGCCGGCCACGGCCTTCAGCCCGGTGGCGGTCACGCCCGACGAGCTGGGCGACGCCTGGGTGGGCGGGCGCGTGCACCTCACCCTGCACAGCAGCTGGAACGGCCGCAAGGTCGGCATGTGCGACGCAGGGCCGGACATGACCTTCCACTTCGGCCAACTCATCGCCCACATCGCCAAGACGCGCCGCGTGCGCGCCGGCTCCATCGTCGGCAGCGGCACGGTGAGCAACCAGGGCGTGGAGCAGAACGGCCGCATGGAATGGCCCAAGGGCTACAGCTGCATCGCCGAGAAACGCGCCATCGAAACCCTCCAGGACGGCGCGCCCAAGACCGAGTTCATGAAGTTCGGCGACACCATTCGCATCGAAATGAAGGGCAAGGACGGCCAGAGCATTTTTGGCGCCATCGACCAGGAAATCGCGCCGTTGGCGCGCTAGCCCCACGCTCCGCCGCTGCGCGGGTCGCTGCCCCCAAGGGGCGCGGCCGGGCTTGGGGCGGCCCGGCGCCGCGGCCCTGAGCATGGGCGTGCGGTGCGGGCGTATCATTTCCCACGGTTTCACACGATCGCAAGGAGCCCCACCATGGCGCTGATGGATTTCATCAAGAAGCAGTTCATTGACATCATCCAATGGACGGAGGAAGGCGATGGCACGCTGGCCTGGCGTTTCCCCATGCAGGACATGGAAATCCAGTACGGCGCCTCGCTCACCGTGCGTGAGTCGCAGATGGCGGTGTTCGTCAACGAGGGGCAGGTGGCCGACGTGTTCGGGCCGGGCATGCACAAGCTGACCACCCAGACCATCCCGGTGCTGACCTACCTCAAGAACTGGGACAAGCTGTTCGAGTCGCCTTTCAAGAGCGACGTCTACTTCTTCAGCACGCGCCAGCAGGTGGACCAGAAGTGGGGCACGCCCCAGCCGATCACCGTGCGCGACCCCGACTTCGGCGCCGTCCGCCTGCGCGCCTTTGGCAACTACGCCTTCCGCGTGGCCGACCCCAAGCTGTTCCACACCGAGATCTCGGGCACGCGCGAGCGCTACACCGCGGCCGACATCGACGGCCAGCTGCGTGGCCTGGTGCTGCAGAACATCAGCAATGCCATCGCCTCCAGCGGCATCGCCTTCCTGGACCTGGCCGCCAACCAGATCGCCTTTGCCCAGGCGCTCGCCACGCAGCTGGCGCCCGAGTTCGAGAAGATCGGCCTCAAGCTCGAAGGCATGACGGTGCAGAGCGTCTCCCTGCCCGACGAGCTGCAGAAGGTGCTGGACCAGAAGATCGGCATGGGCATGGTCGGCAAGGACATGGGCCAGTTCATGCAGTACCAGACCGCGCAGGCCATTCCCAAGATGGCCGAAGGCGGGGGCGGGGGCGGCATCGCCGGTGACGCCATGGGCCTGGGCGCCGGCGTGGCGCTGGGCCAGGTGTTGGCGCAGAACCTGGCCCAGGGCCTGAACCCGGCAGCGCAACAGCCCGCCGCCGCGGCGCCGGTGGGCGTCAAGCCCGACGAGGTGATGGCCCTGCTGGAGAAGCTGGCCGACCTCAAGGCCAAGGGCATCCTGACCGCCGAAGAGTTCGACGCCAAGAAGGCCGAGCTGCTCAAGAAGCTGGTCTGACGCCCATACCCCTCTGTGGCGGAACCCGCAGCCCAACGCAGCTACCGCGCCCCTTGTCCGGGCTGCGGCGCGCCGGTCGATTTCCGCAGCGCGCAGTCCACCCACGCGGTGTGCGGCTTCTGCCGCTCCACCGTGGTGCGCGAAGGCGACCACCTGGCCCGCCTGGGCAAGATGGCCGATGTCTTCACCGACTTCAGCCCGCTGCAGCTGCTGGCCAGCGGCCAGCTGGCCGGGCGGGGCTTCACCGTGGTGGGCCGCCTGCTTTACCGCTACGAGGGCGGCAGCTGGACCGAGTGGCAACTCGCCTTCGATGACGGTGGCACCGGCACCCTGAGCGAGGACAACGGCGCCTTCGTCTTCAGTGAAGCCATGAGCGCGCAGCGCGAGCTGCCCGACGACGAACACCTGCGGGTGGGCGCGCAGACCGCCCTCAACGGCGTCACCTACACCGTGGCCTTCAACCAGCCGGTGGCCCTGGCCACCGCCGAGGGCGAGCTGTCGCACCTGCCGCCCATCGGCCAGCCCTTTGCCATGGTGGAGCTGCGCGGTACCGGCGGCGAGGTCTGCAGCCTCGACTTCGGCCCCCAGCCGCCCAGTTTGTCGCTGGGGCGCGAGGTGCGCCTGGACGAGCTGTCGCTCAAGGGCCTGCGCAGCGAATCCACCCGCGACGACACCGGCCGCCACTTCAACTGCCCGCACTGCGGGGCGCCGGTGGACGTGGCGCTGGCGCAGAGCCAAAGTGTCACCTGCGGTGCCTGCAACAGCATCATCGACCTGGGCGCCGGCCTGGGGCAGGAGCTGCTCAAGGCCGCGCAGGACGAGCCGGTGCGCCCGCTGATCCCGCTGGGCAGCAGCGGCCAGCTGCAGGGCGTGCGCTGGCAGGTGGTGGGTTTTCAGCACCGCATGGGCCAGGCCCCGGGCGAGGACGAACAGTTCGGCTGGAGCGAGTACCTGTTGTTCAACCGGCAGCGCGGCTTCTGTTTCCTGGTGGACGCGGAGGACGGCTGGAGCGTGGTCAAGCCCACCACCGGCGCGCCCAGCATGACGGGCAATGGCCAGAGCGCCAGCTACCTGGGCACCCGCTACGCCCTGCAGTACAGCTACAACGCCGAGACCACCTACGTCGCGGGTGAGTTCTACTGGAAGGTCGAGCGCGGGCAGAAAAGCTTCAACCGCGACTTCGCCCATGGCTCCAGCCTGCTGTCGCTGGAGCAGACCCGGGACGAGCTCACCTGGTCCAGCGGCAGCCGCATCGACAGCGGCACCGTGGCCAAGGCCTTTGGCCTGGAGGCGCAGAAGGACCTGCTCCAGCGCACCGACGCCTCGCCCCTGAGCCAGGGCGCGGGGGCCAATGTGCGCACCATCGTCATCGTGGTGGTCATGCTGATCCTGTTGGCGGTGATGCTGCCGCGTTGCAGCAGCTGCGACCCCAAGGTGGAGAACTGCAGCAACAGCTACCGCAGCTCGGGCGGCTCCTTCGGTGGCTGGTCGGGTGGGGGTGGGCACAAATGAATCTATCAACGACTTTTTGACTGGAGGTCCACATGGGCATGGAATGGTTGAGAGCCGGCGCCTTTTTTGGCTCCATCGTGTACGCGCTGATCGGCGTGCTGGTGTTCTGGCTCAGCTTCATCGTCATCGACAAGCTCACGCCCTACAACCTGTGGGAAGAGCTGGTGGAGAAGCAGAACATGGCCCTGGGGGTGGTGGTGGCCGCCATGTGCCTGGGCATATCGATCATCGTGGCTGCCGCGATCCATGGGTAGCCCCCACGCTCCACCGCTGCGCGGGTCGCTGCCCCCCCGGGGGGCTGAGCCGACTTGGGGCGGCCCGGCGTCGGCTCGCGCTCCATGAACGTCACCACCCACCCGCCGCCGCGCCCGGTCGAGGTCGCGCTGCTGGCCAGCGTGTTCGTGGTGGCGGCCTGCGGGCTGGTGTACGAACTCGCGGCCGGGGCGCTGGCGTCCTATGTGCTGGGCGACTCGGTGCTGCAGTTCTCCACCGTCATCGGCACCTACCTGTTCGCCATGGGCATAGGCTCGTGGTTGTCGCGGTTTTTCGAGCGCCAGCTGCCGGCGCATTTCCTGCGCATCGAGCTGCTGGTCGCCCTCGTGGGCGGGCTGCTGCCGGCCACCCTGTTCCTGGCCAACGCCTACCTGCCTGGCAGCTTCCGCTTCCTGCTCTATGGCCTGGTGCTGCTGGTGGGCACGCTGGTGGGGCTGGAGATCCCGCTGGTCATGCGCATCCTCCGACGCAACGTGGCCCTGAAGGACCTGGTCTCGCAGGTGCTGACCTTCGACTACCTGGGCGCGCTGGCGGTGTCCGTCGCTTTTCCGCTGTGGCTGGTGCCGCAGCTGGGCCTGGTGCGCACCGGCCTGCTGTTTGGCCTCATGAACGCGGCCGTGGCCTTGTGGGCGTGGTGGCTGTTCCGCCATGAACTGCCGCAGCGTGCGGCGCATGCGCTGGCCGCTGTCGTGACCCTGGCGGCGCTGGCACTGGCGTGGTCTGGTGCCGAGCGCCTGACCACCCTGGCCGAAGACCGTTTCTACCAGGACCGTGTGGTGCTGGCCGAGTCGTCCGACTGGCAGCGCATCGTGCTCACCCACGGCCGGGCAGGCCACAGGCTCTACCTCAACGGCAACCTGCAGTTTGCCGAGCGCGACGAATACCGCTACCACGAGGCCCTGGTGCACCCGGTGATGGCGGCCTTTGCACAAGGCCGCGTCGCGCCGCGCCGCGTGGCGGTGCTGGGCGGGGGCGACGGCATGGCCGTGCGCGAAATCCTGCGCTACCCCGGTGTCGAGTCCGTCACCCTGGTGGAACTGGACCCGCACATGACGCGGCTGTTTTCGCAGAACCCGGCGCTGCGCCAGCTCAACGGCGACGCCTTGCATTCGCCCAGGCTGAGCATCGTCAACACCGACGCCTTCAAGTGGCTGGAGCAGGACGGCGACCCCTTCGACATCATCGTGGTCGACTTCCCCGACCCCACCAACTTCGCCATCGGCAAGCTCTACACCAACGCCTTTTTTGCCAGCCTGCAGCGGCGCCTGTCGGCCAGCGGCTATGCGGTGATGCAGACCACCTCGCCGCTGGTGGCGCGCAAGAGTTTCTGGACCGTGGTTCAGACCATGGAGTCGGTGGGCCTGCGCACCTGGCCTTACCACGCCCACGTGCCCAGCTTCGGCGAATGGGGGTTTGTGATTGCCGGTCGCCGGCCCTACACCGTGCCCACCCAACTGCCGCCCGGCCTGCGTTTTCTCACGCCGGCCACGCTGCCGCTGCTGTTCGATTTCCCGGCCGACATGGCGCGGGTGCCGGCCGAGGTGAACCGCCTGTCCAACCAGGTGCTGGTCCACACCTACGAGCAGGAATGGGGCCGGGTGCTGCCGTGACTTCTTCCATGCGATGGCGCCGCCGCGACGTGCTGGGCGCCGCGGGTGCCATGGCCTTGGCGGGTTGCCGTGACCAACCCGCGATCGAGGGCGGCTTTGTCGGCACCTCGCCCGAGCGTGGCCATGTGCTGCGCGACTCCCCGCCGCGCACGCCCAGCGTCACCCGCCGCACCCGCGTGCTGATCGCCGGTGGCGGCGTGGCCGGCCTGGCCGCGGCGCGCGCCCTGCGCCTGGGTGGCCTGGACGACTTCGTCCTGTTGGAGCTGGAAGACACCGCCGGCGGCAACGCCCGCGCCGGCCACATGGGGGGCTTGGCGTGCCCGCTGGGCGCGCACTACCTGCCGCTGCCCGGCGACGACGCCCACGAGGTGCAGGACCTGCTGGAGGAACTCGGTCTGCGCCAGCGGGTGGCCGGGCGCTGGACCTTTGACGAGCGCCACCTGTGCCACAGCCCGCAGGAGCGGTTGTTCTTCAACGGCCACTGGCAGGAAGGCCTGCTGCCCCTGGCCGATGTCGGGCCCGCCACCCTGGCGCAGTACCGCCGTTTTGCCGCTGCCGTGCGGCAGGCCCGCGCCGACGCCCGCTACGCCATGCCGACGCTGCGGGCGCCCATCACGCCGGCCACCCAGGCGCTGGCGGCGCAGACCTTCGCGTCGTGGCTCGACGTTCACGACCTGACCGACCCCCACCTGCGCTGGTACCTGGATTACGCTTGCCGCGACGACTACGGCGCCGGCACCGCCCGGGTCTCGGCCTGGGCCGGCCTGCATTACTTCGCCAGTCGACACGGCTTTGTTGCGCCGGGTGAGGCGGGTGCCGAGGCCGAGCCGGTGCTGACCTGGCCCGAAGGCAACGCCTGGCTGACCCAGCGCCTGGCCGCGCCCTGTGGCGACCGCCTGCTGACCGCCCGCACCGTGTTGCGGATTGAAGAACACAAACACGGGGTGGCGGTGGACGCGCTGGACCCTGCCACAGGCCGGGTCGAGCGTTGGCTGGCCGAACGCTGTGTGGTGGCCCTGCCGGTGTTCGTGGCGGCCCGGGTGCTGTCGCCGGTGCCTGACTGGGTGCAACAGGCCGCGCAGCGCCTCCAATACGCGCCCTGGCTGGTGGCCAACCTGTGGCTGCGCGCGCCGCTGGCCGACCGCCCAGGCGCGCCGCCGAGCTGGGACAACGTGGTCTACGGCGCCGCCGGCCTGGGTTATGTGGACGCCGGACACCAGTCGCTCAACCCGCGCCGGGGCGCCACCGTGCTGACCTGGTACCTGCCGCTGGGCGAGGACGCCCCGGCCGGCCGCCGCGCGCTGCTGGAGCGACGCTGGACCCACTGGCGCGACCAGGTGCTGGCCGAGCTGGCGGTGCCCCACCCGGACCTGCGCGAACAGTTGCAGCGCATCGACGTGACCCGCTATGGCCACGCCATGGCCATGCCCATGCCGGGGCCCCAGGTGGCCTGGCCCAGGGTGGACGGGCGGCTGCACTTCGCGCACAGCGACTGGGCGGGCTATTCGGTGTTCGAGGAAGCGTTCACGCGCGGCGACCTGGCCGGCTCGGCGCTGGCGCGGATCAAGGGCTGACGCCGCCGCGCCGCAGCGCGTGTTGCTGCACCGCCGTGGCGTCGAACAGCGCCAGCAAGGCCGCCAAGAGGGCTTGGGCCTTGGCCGAGTGGTCGTGGCCGAAGTTGCACACGTACACATCCAGCGTGGCGCCACCTTCCTCGGGCCAAGTGTGCACACACAGGTGCGATTCGGCCAGCAGCACGGTGGCGGTGACGCCGCCCGGGCCATGCGCGTTGGACGGGAAGGTGTGCGCGAGTTGGGCCACCGCCTGCAGCCCCGCCGCCTGCACCAGGTCCACGCAACGCGCCAGCAGCCGCTCGGCGTCGGTCAGCCACACGCTGTCGCAACGGCAGCCGCGCAGGTCGGCGGTGAGGTGCAAGCCGAGCACGGTGGGCTCAGGTGTTGTAGACCGTGTCCAGCGAAGCGAAACCCTTGACCTCGATCGGGTTGCCGAAAGGGTCGCGGAAGAACATGGTCCATTGCTCGCCGGGCTGGCCGGGGAAGCGCAACTGCGGCGGCAGCACAAAGTGGGTGCCGGCGGCGCTCAACCGGTCGGCCAGGGCCTGCCAGGCCGGCTGCTCCAGGATCAGGCCGAAGTGCGGCATGGGCACCAGCTTGTCGCCCACGTGGCCGGTGTCGGCGGTGGGGAAGGGGGTGCCCAGGTGCAGCGAGATCTGGTGGCCAAAGAAGTCGAAATCGACCCAGGTGGTGGTGCTGCGGCCCTCGGTGCAGCCCAGCACGCCGCCATAAAAACGGCGGGCGGCATCCAGGTCCGTGACGTTGAAGGCAAAGTGGAACAGGCTGCGCGGGGTGCTCATGCACCCAAGGATAGCGCAGCCCGCGCGGGCTCAGCGCTGCGTCGGGTCGGCGGCTTTCTGGTCGAACTTCAGGAAATACTGGCGCGCCATGGCCACCAGCTGGGCGTCGCTGGGGTGGTCGCTGTTGACCACGTCGACGATCGCCTTGTCCACCGCGTGGGCCTGGTGTTTGCAGAAATCACGGAATTCGATCTTGGCGTTGGCCGGCCCGGTCAGCAGCACCTCGCTCACGCCTTGCAGCGCCACCGTGATTTCTTCGAAGAAGGCCTTATCGGCACCCACATGACCGTGTTTGGGCGTGTGCTGGCTGCGCGCCTTCACCCGTTGGGCTTCGACGTGTTCGCGGTCGAACATCAGCACGTGGGCTTGGGTGTGGTCCAGCCAGACAACGGCGTGGAAAGTGGTCATTCAACAACTCCGTTCAAACAAACAAGAAAACAAGCAAACAGATCACAGCCTGGGCACCGCAACGCCACCACCGGCCTGTTCGATCTGCGCCTGGCAAGCCACGCAGCGCAGGGCTGCGGGGTTGGCGTGCAGGCGCGCGGTGGAGATGGTCACGCCGCAGTCGATGCACAGGCCATAGCTGCCGTCGGCGATGCGCCGCAGGGCTGCGTCGATGGCCACCAGCTCGGCCGATTCGCGCTCGCCCAGGGCGATTTTCAGGTCCCGTTCGGCATCGGCCTGCGCCCGGTCGCCGCCGTCGCTCTCGCGGGTATCGGCCGCCGCTTCGGCGCGGCCGATGGAGCCGCCACGCTGGGCGCGCACCTGGGCCAGCAGGTCGTTGCGCAGTTGGTGCAACTGCAGGCCGAAGGTGTCGGAAATGGAGGTGCTCATGTCGTCTCCTGAGATGGGCCGGGTTGTCTGCATCATGCGCCCGCTGGCCTGCGCGTGGGTTGACACACGTCAAGCGCCCCGGGGAAAGTCCGCCATGGTCAGCGCCACCGGGTTGGGGTAAGCTGTTTTCCACAACGACGTTGAGGAGCGACCATGAGTGATCCCCTGGGTTTTGGCAAATACGTGCCCGGCTTCGATTTCCTGCAAAGCCTGGCCAAGCAGGCGGCTGGCGGCGTGGCGCAGGGCGTGCAGCAGAACCTGCCGCAGATGCCCAGCTTGGGCAACTGGATCGCGCCCACCTTCAACGTCGAAGAATTGGACAAACGGATCGACGAGCTCAAGGCCGTGCATTTCTGGCTCGACCAGAACAGCAAGGCGCTGGGGGCCACCATCCAGGCGCTGGAGGTGCAGAAGATGACCCTGGCCACCTTGAAAGGCATGAACTTCAACCTGGGCGATGTCGCCAACGCGCTCAAGATCAAGGCGGCCGACACCGTGGCCGGCGTCGCGTCGGGGGTGGTCAGTTCGGCCCAGAGCGTGGCCGGGCGCACGCCCACGGCCTTCGCCGGGCTTGAAATCCCGCCCAATGCCTACCATGCGGCAGCGCCCCAGGTGCACACCGAGCCGGAGCCCGAACCCGAGCCCGCACCGGAGCCCGCACCGGCGCCCGCGGCTCGCAAGCCAGTGGCCAGGAAGGCGGCCGAAGCCCCGGCCGAGGCGCCCGCCGGGGGCCTGGTCGACCCCATGCAGTGGTGGGGTGCCTTGACCACGCAGTTCCAGAACATCGCCGGCAACGCGCTCAAGGACGCCGCCAAACAGTCCACCCTGGACGTCACCCGCAACGTGGCCACCGGCCTGACCGGCGAGGCCATGAAGGCCGCCACCGGCATGGCCGGCAACGTGGCCAAGAGCGTGTCCGACACCGTGGGCGCCGCCGCCGCGCTGGGCAAGGCGGTGGCCGGCGGTGCGGTGCGTGGACGGGGCAACAGCCTCAAGTCGGCCGCCTGGCCCATTCCCGGCGCCGTGTCGCCCGACGTCGGCAAGCCGGCCGCCGCCAAGAAGCCGGCCCGCAAGGCCGCGGCCAAGAAGTCACCCGCGCGCAAACGCGCCAGCTGAGATGAAGCGTTTTGCCCACGCCCACGCCACCCACCCGCAATGGCGCATGGCCGCCGCGTTGGTGCTGGCGCAGCTGCGTGCGCAACTGGCCCTGCCCGAACACGCCGGCACGCCCGGGCTGGCGCTGCTCTATGTCACCGACCACTACGCCGACGACGCGGGCGACATCCTCGACCACCTGAGCGCCGAGTTGCCCGAGGTCACTGACTGGGCGGGCACGGTGGGGGTGGGCATTGCCGCCACCGGGGTGGAGTATTTCGATGAACCGGCCCTGGCCGTGATGTTGTGCGACCTGGCGCCTGACCAGTACCGCGTGTTCAGCGGCGTGGCGCCCCTGCCGGCCGCCCACGGCGGGCGCGGCGGTTTCTCGGCCCAGACGGCCTTGCTGCACGCCGACGCCACCACCCCCGACGTGGCGGAGCTGATCGCCGAGATGGCCGAGCGCACCGGCAGCGGCTACGTGTTCGGCGGCCTGGCGTCGAGCCGTGGCCAGACGGTGCAGTTTGCCCTGGGCAGCGCCGGCCACCTGCGTGGCCAGGGGGCGGCCAGCGGCCTTTTCCATGGCGGCTTGAGTGGCGTGGCCTTTGGCCCCGAGGTGGCCTTCGTGTCACGTGTCACGCAGGGGGCGCACCCGGTGGGGCGCAGCCACCAGATCACCGCGGCGGACCGCAACGTGGTGCTCAAGCTGGATGGTGAGCCAGCGCTGGACGTGATGCTGGACGAACTCGGCATCTCGCTCGACCAGCCCCAGACCGCCATGACCCGGCTGCGCCAGACCCTGGTGGGGCTGACCCTGCCCGAGACCGAACGCCCCGGTGCGCCGGCCGGCACGCCGACCCGTCCCGGTGCCTTCGGCTCCGACGTGCTGGTGCGCCACCTGATCGGGCTGGACCCCATGCGCCGTGGCATCGCCGTGGCCGACGTGGCGCCGGTCGATGCCCGGCTGGCTTTTTGCGAACGCCATGTGGCGGCGGCGCGGGCCGATCTGGTCCGGGTGTGCGCCGAGGTGCGCGAGGAGCTGGAGCCCGAGGCATTGTCGGTCGAGGCGGCCGCGCTGGCCGGGGCCGCCGGCGCCGCCCGCCCCCCCCCCGGGGGGGGGGGGG
>NZ_JASATI010000065.1:0-23638 GCF_038440225.1 Hydrogenophaga sp. OTU3427
ATGGAAACGGCCGGCGCTGGACCAGCCGTAGGAGCCGCCAAAAATCGCGTTCAACCCGTGCTCGCGCTGGACACGTTGCAGCTCGCTGGCGAGGCGGTCCAGCACCTCGGGCCAGGGCACCTCGACAAATTCGTCCTGACCGCGGCGGCTGTCGGGGCCGGGGCCGCGCTCCAGCCAGCCCTTGCGCACCATGGGCGCGGTGATGCGGGCGCGGTGCCTCAGGCCGGTGGTGAAGTTGTCGAGGATGGGGCTGGGGTCGGGGTCGCTGCCGTGTGGCTGCACCCTGAGCTGGCTGTCCCGCCATTCGGCGGTGAACACGCCCCAGTGCGAACTGTGTTTTTGCATCTTGGTTTCCTCAGATCACCACGGCGCGGGCATCGGCAATACAGATGTGGCTACCGCTGACGCGCACGGGGTTGGCATCGAATTCAAGCAAACGCTCGCCCAGTCCCGCAGCGAACGCACCGATGGCCTCGATGGTCTCGATCAAGCGCTCCAGGTCTACGGGCCTGGCCCCACGGTAACCCGCCAGCAAGGGGTACAGTTGAAGCTGCGTGAGTTGTTCCTCGACCTCTGCACGTGTGAAGGGCGCTGGCAGAATGCGCACATCGTGCAGCAGCTCCACCAGGGTGCCGCCCAGGCCCAGCACCACCATGGTTCCAAATTGAGGGTCCCATCGGGAGCCGACGATCAGCTCGACATCCGCCGGCACACTCTGCTGCACCAGGCAGCCCCGCATGTGGCCTGGTGCGAGGTGTTGTGCGGCTTGGCCCGCGATTCGCTCGTAGGCCTGCGCCACCGCTTGCTCGCTGTTCAAGTCCAGCGCCACGCCGCCCATGTCGCTTTTGTGGGTCACGCCCAGGGCATCGATTTTCATCACGACCGGAAAGCCGATGTCGCGGGCCAGGTGGATGGCCTCGTTGGTGTTGCGGGCCAGGCCCTGGCGCGGCACCGGTAAACCTGCCTGGGCAAGCAGGGCCTTGGTGTCGGCTTCCGACAGGGTAACCACGCAGCCTTGTGGGACGGGCAGCAGGTTCCTCAGCGCCGAGGGCGCCAGCGGCTTGGTGGCCGCTGGCGCAGGGCGGGCCAGCGTGCGACCGATGTCGCGCAAGCCGTGCAGCACGGTGGTGGCTGAGTGCAGACTGGCACACTCGAATTGAGCGGCCTCGCGCATGGCCTGGCTGGTGCCCTGACCGACCTCGCTGGCTTGGTTGACCAGGAACAGTGGTTTGCCACATTGACGCGCGGTCTCAATCACCACCTGGGTGCAGACCTCGGCGTATTTCTGTGTTGTCATGACATAGATGCCCGCGCCCACCGCGGGGTCGGCCATGATGGTGGCGGCGCACTCGCGCAGCGCGCTCAGGATGTTCTGGGGTGCTCCGTGCGAGGCGATCACGCCCACGTCCAGGGGCAATTGCAGGTGGGTCGGCGGAAGCCAGCGCGCCATGTTGTCGCGTGTGGGCTGGCTCAGGCTCGGCAGTTGAAAGCCGGCCTGCTCCAGCGCGTCCATGGCCAGGGCGCCGCCGCCGCCAGATGCGGTCATCACTGCCACACCGCCCTCGCGCCACGCGCCCACGCTGGACCAGGCCATGGCCACGTCCACCATGTCGATCACGTCTGTCATCAGCTGCACGCCCAGCTGCGTGCACACCGCCTCCAGACTGGCGTAGCCGCCGGCGAGGCTGCCGGTGTGGGACTGCACTGCCTGGGCCCCGCTTTCGCTGCGACCGGCCTTGACCACCAGCACCGGCTTGCCCGCTGCCACGCTACGCTGGCACAGGGTGCGAAAACGTTGGGGCGAGAGCAGCCCTTCGATGTAGAGGCAGATGATGTGGGTGTTGGCGTCGGCGATCAGGTAGTCAAAAAAGTCGCAGATGTCCAGATCGGCCTGGTTGCCCACCGAAATGGCCGAACTCAGGCCACTGCCGCAGGCGTAGGCGCGCGCCAGCATGGTGCCCATCAGCGCGCCGCTCTGGCTGACCACGCCGATGTGTCCCTGGATCATGTAGTCGTAGAACGCGGATGCCGAGGAGTTGCACAGGTTGAAGCGATGATGGGTGTTCATCAGCCCCATGCAGTTGGGCCCGATCAGACGCGTGCCGCGCTCGCGGGCGAGGCGCACCAGCGCTTGCTGGCGCAGGGCACCGTCGTCACCAGTTTCGGCAAAGTTGGACGAGATGACCAGGCAGCCAGCGACGCCGGCATCGGCGCATTCGCCAATGACCTGGGACACCTGTTCGTTGGGCACCGCCACGCAGGCCACGTCCACGACCTCGGGGATGTCGCCGATGGCGCCATAGGTTCTCAAGCCCTGCACCGGTTGAGCGGCCTGGGCTAGCTTGCGGTTGATCGGGTAGATCCGGCCCTGGTAGCCGTGGCGCAGCAGCAGATGCATGAGACCGCCACCCCACTTGCTGGTGTCGTCGGAGGCCCCATAAATGGCGACCGAACGGGCGTTCATGATGCGGTGGACTTGGTCTTGGCTGTCGAAATTCATGGCGGCAAACAGGTGGCTTTGTGGCAGGGGACGGGCGAGGCGGCTCAAGCGCCGGTGAAGCGCGGCGCTCGGCGTTCCCTGAACGAAGCCATGCCTTCCTGAAAGTCGGTGCTGCCCATCATGGCGCCCACCAGTGCGCTTTCGACGCTGAAGGTTTCGGCCGGCGCGCGTGGGGTGGTCTGAGCCGTCCAGCGTTTGATGGCCGACAGCACCCGGGGCGCCATCTGTGCCAGGGTTTGCGCCATCTGCAGCGCCGTGGTGTCCAGTTCGGCGCGTGGGACCACACGGTTGACCATGCCGACGTCGTAAGCGCGCTGTGCCGACATGGGTTCGCCCATCATCAGGAACTCCATGGCCACCTTCTGCGGGATGCGTGCCACCAAGCCGGCGGCTACGCCACCGAACACGCCCACGCGGGCCTCGGGGTAGGAAAAGCGGGTGTCGTCAGCGCAAACGATGAGGTCGCTCATCATGGCCAGCGTGAAGCCCAGGCCGATGGCCCAGCCCTGCACGGCGCAGACCACCGGTTTTGTCAGCTCCACTCCCATGCTGGGCAGGCACGTCCAGAAACCGGATGGCGGATCGGTCAGGTCGGCGCCGGCGCAGAAGTGGTCGCCATCGGCGCGCAGGACCAGCACACGTTGCCTGCTGGCTTCAAAGTCCTGCAACGCCTGGCGCAGACCGGCCACGGTGGCGCTGTTGAAGGCGTTGCGTTTGTTGGCGCGCGAGAGCGTCACCACACGAACGCCTGCGTCCATGTCCTGGGTTGAAATCAAGTCCAATTGTTGTCTCCTGCTGGTGGGTGCTGTCAGTGTGCTTGGGCCAAGACCATAGGTAAAATTGAAAGTTCAAGCCCAATCATCGGCAAACCCAATGAGATTCAACTTCGTGCAATTGCGTGCCTTTGTTGCAGCCGCCGAGGCGCTCAACTTCACGGTCGCTGCCGACCGGGTACACGTGGCCCAGCCGACCTTCAGCGCCACCATCCGCAACCTGGAGGAGGTGGTCGGTGCGCGGCTGTTCGAGCGCAATTCCCGCAAGGTGCGCTTGACGCAACTTGGATCTGAGTTTTTGCCGCTGGCACGGCGGGTGCTGGACGACGTGGAGCGCGCCGGCTCGGTGATGTCGGACCTGGTGTCCATGCGCAAGGGATCGGTGCGATTTTCGGCGTTGGCCGTGTTGTTTGCCGACCAGTTGCAACCTGCGTTGCAGCACTTTCGCAAGACCTGGCCTGGGGTGCGTCTGGAGTTGTTCGACTACACGAGTGGGCCGGCGCTGGATCAGCTGCGGCGCGAGCAGGTGGATCTGGCCATCGTGACCGAGCTGTCGCCCGAAAAAGACATGCACTACGACGGCTTGTGTGAGCGTTCCATCGTGGCCGTCCTGAACCCTGAACACCCCCTGGCCAGGGAACCCGTGCTGGCGTGGGAACGCTTGCTGAAGGAGCCCACTGTGTTGCTGCAGGGCGGCGGGCCTCTGGGGCACTATCTGGATCAGTGCCTGCTGGAGGCCGGCATGCAGTTGATGCCTGACTACCGTGTCGACCAGATCCACACCGCCGCAGGCATCGTTTCAGTCGGCCTGGCCATTGGAGTGATGTCCAACATCACCGCCAGCGCGCTGGAGAAACTGGGGCTGGTGGTGCGCGAGCTGCATGAGCCCTACATCACCCGGCCCCTGAGCCTGGCCCACTTGGCGGACCGGGAACTCTCGCCAGCGGCGCAGCAACTGCGGACGGCGGTGCTGGAGCGTTGGCAGGGTGGAACCTTGCTGAAGGCCGTGAGGGGTTGAAACACTATTCCACCGACAGTTTTGCCCGTGTCCTGACGTCGGTGAACAGCTTCATCTCGCCCTCCAGTTCGGCCCGAAATGCTGCGCTGCCCTGGTAGTTGGGCGACAGACCGAGGTCGAGCAGTTTTTTTCGTGTTTCTGGGTCGGCCAGCACCTTTTCGGTGGCTGCCTCCAGTTTTGCCACGATGTCTTTGGGCAGATGGGCCGGGCCGAAGAGCCCAAACCAGGCGGTGATGCCCAGCTCCGGCCCACCGGCTTCTTTGACGGTGGGCATGTTCGGCAAGGTGGGCAGGCGCGTCTTGCTGACCACCGCGAGGGCCTTGATGCGGCCGTCAGCGGCCTGCGGCAACACCAGGGGATCAAACATCAGCTGGATGCGGCCTGCCTTCATCTCCATCACCGCGCCGGCGCTGCCTTTGCCAGGGATGTGGACGATATCGGTCCCGGTCAGCAGCTTGAAGTATTCGCCTACAAAATTGCCAAAGGACCCTGAGCCCGAGGAGCTGTAGTTCAGTTGCCCGGGCGTTTTTTTAGCCAGAGCCACGAGTTCACCCACGTTGTTGACCGGCAGGTCGCCGGAGACGCCCAAAAAGGCGTGGGCGTCGGTGATCTTGGCCACCGACGTGAAGTGGTTGACGGGGTCGTAGGGCGCGGGAGTCTTGACCACCGGTTGCACCACCATGGCGCCGATGTTGGTGGACAGCAGGGTGTAGCCATCGGCAGCTGCGTTCATGACCTGCTGGGTGCCCACCACGCCGGCGGCACCGGCGACGTTCTTGACGATGAAACTCTGGCCGAAGATGCGTTGAAAGCCGTCGGCCAGGATACGTGCCGGTATGTCGTTGGTGCCACCGGGGTTGTAAGGCGAAACCAGGGTGACGGTCCTGGTGGGCCAATTGGTTTGGGCCAGGGCGGCGGTGAAGGGCAGGGCGGCGAGCGCCAGTACCAGGGCGTGCGCGGGCAGGCTGCGACGTGAAAGGGTCTGCATGGTGTCTCCAGGAGTGGCAAGGGCATCGGCATCTAGGCCGGCCGCTGACGATTGTGGCGATCGCCCGGCCACCCAAGCATCGAAATTTAAAGCGCAGCGATAGGTAGAACGAGCAGAGTGGCCATGGCGGGGGGCCGGGGCGTGTACCTGCCGGGGTGCATCGGTGGTTTCGATGATTGCGCTTGATCTTTCAATTTCCGAAGCAGATGCACCGCGCTGACACTCCGTTGCGATTCAACAGGAGACAAGCCTTATGCATGCCATGCCCGACGCCGCCCAGGCCCCAGGCCCCATTCCACCCGCCATGGGCCGTCTGGCCTACATGACGGAACCCGGCTCACTGGAAATTCGCGAATACGAGTTGCCTGAACTGGAACAGGGCACCGCCCTGCTGGAGGTGCTGCAGACCAATGTCTGTGGTTCCGAGGTCCACATATTTCAGGGCAAACACCCGCTGTTCCGTTGTGGAGGCATGGGCCACGAGATGGTGGGCCGTCTCATCGGACTGGGGGCGGGTCTGCATACCGACAGCGCCGGCACGCCGGTGAAGATCGGCGACCGCATCGTACCCGTGTATGCGGCCGTCTGTGGTCGGTGCGAGAACTGCAACCGTGGTGTCTACAACGCTTGCCTGGCGTCCTACCACCATTTCGCCAAGACCCACCTCCGGCCCCACTTCCACGGTGGCACTTTCGCCACGCACTACCACGTTCATGCCGATCAACCGTTTTACCGGGTGCCGGAGAACGTCAGCGACGCGGCTGCCTCCAGTGCCAACTGCGCCTTGTCGCAGGTGCTGCACGGTCTGGACCGGGCGCAGCTTGCCTTGGGTCAGACGGTGGTGATTCAGGGTGCCGGCGGCCTTGGTCTTTCGGCCTGTGCTGTGGCGCGGGAGCGAGGGGCGCGTGTGATCGTCATCGACAAATTGCCGGCACGCCTGGAAACCGCCAAGGCCTTTGGCGCGCACCACGTGATCAATTTTGACGAAGTTCCCGAGCTGACCGACCGCGTCAAACGGGTGCAACAACTGGCCGGCGCCGAGGGTGCCGACGTGGTTGTTGAGGTGACGGGCGTGCCTGCCGCCTTCGCTGAAGGCGTGCACTACCTGCGCCCGGAGGGTGTGTACGTGGTCATGGGCAACATCTCCCAAGGGCAGACCACGCCGTTTGATCCGGCGTTGGTGGTGCGCAAGTCGGCACGCATCGTCGGCGTCAACCGCTACCCACCCAAGTACCTGCATCAGGCCGTGGCATTTCTGGCGGGACCGGGGCAGGCCTATCCCTTCGACAGCCTGGTTGACCGCAGCTTCAAGCTGGACGAGACCAAGCTGGCCATCGACATGTCCGCGCGCCGCGAAGTTCAGCGCGCCACCATCTTCCCCAACCGCTGAGTTGGCGCTTCGCATCCCTTCACCCAACCACTCCAGGAGACACCATGTTCAATCGCAGAAGTTTTCTCGCCAGGACAGCGGGCGCCGTGTCAGCCTCCGCCATCGGCATGCCTTCGTTGGCACAGGTCGGCAATAAACCGCTGCGCATCGTCTGTCCGTGGCCGGCCGGAGGGGCCACCGACGTGTTGTGCCGCGCCATTGGCCAGAAGCTTCAGGGCACGTATGCGCAAACCGTGGTGGTTGAAAACAAAACCGGTGCGTCGGGGCGTCTGGGCGTGGAATACGTGAAGAACCAGGATCCCAACAGCAACACGATGGTGATCATCTCGGCCAGCAATTTTGGTGTTCACCCCTACGTCTACAAGAAAATTCCCTACGAGGCCAGCGACTTCACTCCGGTGGCCACGGTGTGTGACATTGAGTTCTGTCTCAGTGTGGGGCCCATGGTGCCTGCAGATGTAAAGACCCCCACCGACCTGATCAGGTGGGTGAGCGCCGATCCCGGTGCACGAGGCAAGATTGGCATCCCGGCCATGGGCTCGGTGGTGCACTTTGCGGGATTCCGCGCCGCCAAGGCCATGGGCCTGGATCTGACCTATGTGCCTTATCGGGGGGGGCTGCCGGTGGTGCAGGACGTGATGGGTGGCCACCTGCCGCTGGGATTCACCCAGGTCGGCGAGGCCTATGCACAGCAGGAAACCGGCAAGCTGCGCGTGATCGCAACCGCCGGTGCGCAGCGGCCCAAGGTGATGCCCAACACTCCAACGTTCAAGGAAATGGGTTTTGATGCGGTTGTGCCGGAGTGGGTGGGTTTCATCATGCCCGCCAAGGCGCCAGCGGCAGACGTGATGCGCCTGAATGCCGCCATCCGCGCGGCGGTGGAAACGGCCGAGGTGCGTGAGACCTTCGAGAAAATGAACTTCAAGCCACGCGGCAAGGACACGCCCGAGGACATGCTTCGCATGATGCGCGCCGACCACGAGCAATGGGGGCCCATCGTCAAGGCCACCGGTTTCACGATCGAGGAGTGATGGGCATGGACATGGCCATCAATGCAATGGCGCGCGCCCGCGCACCCTTTCTGACCGGGTCCATCCGAGGCCTGTTGATCGACGGCGCTTGGGAGATGGCGGCCGATGGGCGCAGCTTCGACTGCATCAATCCGTCGGACGGCAGCTGCCTGGCCACAGTGGCCCGCGCGGGTGCCGCCGATGTGGACCGTGCCGTTGTGGCGGCACGCCGTGCCTTCAACGGCGAGTGGAGCCGGTTCAAGCCAGTCGATCGGCAGAAATTGCTGTTGCGTTTCGCCGATCTGGTGGAAAACCACGCCGACGAACTGGCGGTGCTGGACAGTCTGGAAATGGGCGCGCCTATCGCCCGCACCAGCCTTGGCCGCGCGCGCTGGGGCAGCGTGATTCGCTTCTACGCCGGACTGGTCACCACCATTGGCGGTGACACGCTCACCAATTCGCTGCCTGGCGAGTTCGTGTCATACACCTTGAAGGAGCCGGTGGGTGTGGTGGGCGCCATCACACCCTGGAACGCGCCAGTGATCGCCAACCTGGCCAAGCTCGCGCCGGCCTTGGCGACCGGTTGCACTGTGGTGCTCAAGCCGTCCGAGGAAGCCTGCCTTTCGGCGTTGCGTCTGGGGGAACTGCTGCTGGAGGCCGGCCTGCCCAAAGGTGTGGTCAATGTGGTGCCCGGTTGGGGCGATGCGGGCGCGGCGGTGGCTGAGCACCCTGATGTCGACAAGGTCAGCTTCACTGGCTCCAACGCCACTGGCCAGAGCATCATCCGTGCGTCTGCCGGCAACGTAAAGCGCCTGACGCTGGAGCTGGGGGGCAAATCACCTGACATCGTGTTTGCCGATGCGGACCTCGACGCGGCAGTGCCTGGCGCTGCCATGGCGGTCTTCGCCAACTCGGGGCAGATCTGTTCTGCCGGCACGCGACTGTTCGTGCAGCGGCCGGTTTATGAGGAGTTCGTCCAGCGCGTGGCTGCTTTTGGCCGAGAGATGCGCATGGGGCACGCCATGGACCCGCAAACCCAACTCGGGCCGCTCGTTTCGGCGCGGCAATTGGACCGGGTGCTTGGTTACCTGGATGCCGGTAGGCAGGCAGGCGCACACACCATCAGCGGTGGGCGGCGGCTGGACCAGGGGGCGTTGGGCGCCGGTTTTTTTGTCGAGCCCACCGTCTTCACCGACGTGAAGGATCAGATGTGCATCGCCCGCGAGGAGATTTTTGGCCCTGTCTTGTGTGCCTTACCTTTTGACGATATCGACGATGTGCTGCCGCGTGCCAACGACAGCCTGTTTGGTTTGGGCAGCGGTGTATGGACCCGCGATCTATCCAAGGCACACCGTGTCGCGGCCGGCATACGCGCGGGTTCCGTGTGGGTGAACTGCTATCAGGCCATGGACCCGGCCATCCCATTTGGGGGTTACAAGGGAAGCGGTGTCGGGCGCGAGTTCGGCAAGGAGCATCTTGACCACTATCTGGAAACCAAGTCGGTGGTGATCCGCATTGGATAAATCCAGACCCAGGTGTTGGGGCGAAGTTTCTCGGTGCTTTCGTTCGTGCCACGCTGCCTAGTTGGCTATTGAGAGTCCTCTGCTGGAAGATATCGAGCTGGCCCACACGCTGATTTTTGTCGTCAAACTGGACCTCGAGTGTGGCCCGCTTCACGGGTGGCGGTGGCGAATTCGGTTGCGACACCTTCTTGTGCGAAACGGCGTCGACCGATTTGGGGCGGACCTCGGCCGCTGGCACCACGTTGGCCAAATTCGGCTGCAGGTCAAGCACCTTTTGCAGGTCCCGCAACTGGCCGAAGGCCGAAAGTGCCGCGGCAATGTAGCCGATGGCGGTGCCTGGCGCGCCCGCTTCCATGCGGCGGACGGTGCGCAGGCCTACCCCGATGTGTTCCGCCAGTTTTTCCTGGGTCCCACCATGTTGCTGACGCACCTGTGCAATACGCTGCCCCAGGCTGCGCAGGGCTTCAACTTCAGGTAACGGGGACAGTGGGAGCAATTGAACCTCTCGAATCTGGTGAGTCAGAACTGGTGAGCAGTCAAATCTGACCACTTATTGTTGGATTGATATTGGTTGTCTACAGGGGCGGAGTGGTGCCCTGTTCGGTGGCCATGCTCACGCGGGTACTGGGCTTGATCGTCACGCCGTGCGCGCGGACGGGCGTCGGCGGGACCGCCAGTCATGCAGCAGCTGCCGAGCGCTGCCGGTATGTGCGTTGTCAAAGATGGGCTGCATCCGCTCGATGTCATTGCGGCTCATGCCCACGGCAAACAACGAGGCCGCTGCCGACCATCCACTGACGATGCGGATCAACTGTTCAAGGATTTCAAGCGCCTCAACCGAGCCCACTTGGAAATCGGGGGCCGCCCGCAGCAGCAGCTCCACGTCGGTCGGGCCCGCCAGTCTGGCGCCCGGGCGAGGGCCGCCACCGAGTTCTGCAGGCGTGCCCGGTGTCAGGTCGTAGGCGGGGGCCAGTTCCCAGCGGTTTGCGCCCACGTGCAAGAAATCTATCTTGTGGAGGTCGGCGTCTGGCTTGTTGATTAAGAGCTTGAACACCTGGCGCCGCCACAGCTCGCGGGCATCCGCCTTGAAATTTTTGCAGCACTGGCGCATGCCACGCAACAGCCCATGGTGGTCGATGACTTCACCGTTGTGCGCTTGCAGCAACGTTGTTGCGCGCATGTAGTGCCGACGCCCGCCAGCAGTTGCCCGATCGAAGCGCTGGACAATGGCAACGGGGGTGTTGACGATCAGTTTCAACCGCGTGTCCGCAACACGGATACCGGCGGTCTTGGCCAGGTACGTGGCCAAAACCTCGGCGCGCGTGATGGGGTATCGATCGAACACGCTGGGGAACTTGGCCAGCGCCAGCGTGCCGACTTCCTGGACAAACGAGCACTTGGGACGCGACCCCCCGAGCGAGGTGGCGCTGTAGACCAGCAGCATGAGTTGCCGGTGATCTTCCGTTTCATTCTCGAAGGCGTGGGCCGCGTTGATCATCGCTTCCAGGTCAAAGATGCGGGGAAGCAGTTTCCAATTCACAGAGTTATTCCGGCGATCGCTACCGAGTGGGCGCAGGCGCAGTGCACCCACCCGGCAAAAGTCGTGCACGGCACACAAGCGGTCCGCATCGTTGAGATCAACAGAAGCGCTGGCGGAGCGGTCGAGCAAACCCTGCTCATCGGCTCGTTGAACGACCCGGTGTGCGAATCCACTGGGCAGCGTGTCGGCCAAGGTCCCGAAGAACGGCGCCTGGTGGGGTGTCTCGGCCCGCTGACACTGGCTGGAGCCAATCAGGCGAAGGTCCGGGGAAATGTTGAAGCTGTTCTGCCGCTCAAGCCATTGGCGGCTGTAGGTGAACATCGAACACTCGGTGCTGCCGTTCTTGTGGTGCAGCAGTTTGCCGAGCACGCGGTGGTCCTGGCCCAGCGTCACTTCCAGGGCCCGGTCGATACGAACGCCATCTGCACCAGTGGGCACCAGCAAGGACAAGTCCTGTGGGGCATCGGTTGTCGTGTTCATGGGGTCAGACCTTCTCCGACGCGCGGCGGCGAATCCGCTGGGGCAGCTGTTCGTCCTGAAGCATCAGGCCGATGGCATCGTTCGGGGTGTCGAGAAGCGCATTGAAGCTCCCAAGTTCGCCCAAGGCGCAGAACACACCGATCAGGTGCTGGAGCGCGATACCCGACTCACCTTTTTCGAGGCGGCGGATGGTGCTCTCGGAGGCACCGATTTGCTCGGCCATATCGGCTTGACTCAAGCGGCGCCGGCGGCGGGCCCGCGAAATTTTTGCGCCAAGGTGACCAAGCGCCCGTTCGATGGGCAGGGTAGGGGGTGGGGGCATGGCAGGTTCCTGAGTGAAAACACTGCCTGGATTGGACCGTCACGACCTGGGCCCTGACTGCCCTTGACTTCACTTTACCTCAAGACAAACCTTCAAGTTTTCCCTGCAAAGTCGTCTGAGTGGTCAGGTTCTGGCGGTTGCAAACGCCGAAAACGACTTTTCGCACGTGAACAGACTTTGGGCGCAGAGGGTGTCCTGCGTTTGAGCGAGTTGTTCAAGGGGACCGGCATACGCATTCAAGCGCACGGGGGCTGTGAGTTCATGGCCAGGTGAATGCTTGTTCGATAGCGCAACTCTGATGTGCGGGATGTACCTAGCTTCTGTGAGTTCCCCGGGCTCGGGTTCACGTTGGGGGCGCTCCAGTTCACCAACGTGTGCAAGGCTCAACCGAGGTCGCCGAGGGACGTTCCCGCCTGGCCTTCTTCCATGTAGGCGGTTGGCCAAGGCGATGTTGTATCCCATGCCTTGCCGGGTGGACTCGATGGGCGGCGGAACGACGGTACGCAATTTGCCCCATATCTGGATAGCTAACGGTTCTAAACAGGCAATTTCTGACGGTATCTGGGCGATGGATGGTGAAGAAGCACGATGCGCAACGGTTGTCGCAATCTACTAAAAATAATGTTTTCTTTATACAACGGTAAAAGAAAAATTCTCGACATAAAAGAAAACATAAAATAAAGTGCGTTTGGCACGCTCGTGCACAAGGCTCAGGACCGAGCTCGGTCCTTTCAATGGAGACAGCAAAGTGAAACGTACAACTCTCGCGATCGCCCTGGCGGGCATGGCCGGCTATGCGTCGGCCCAGTCCGGCGTGACGCTCTATGGCGTGGCAGACGTCATGATGTCCAGCGGCTCTGGGTCGTTGTCCAATATGACAACGATGGGGTCTGGCGGCAACATGACCTCGCGATATGGCTTTCGAGGCGTGGAAGACATCGGTGGTGGCCTTCGGGTGGGCTTCAATTTGGAAGCTCAGGTCTTCATGGACTCTGGAACGGGCCAACCGTCCAACACCAACAACCAGCCATCGGGGGCGGGCGCAACAACGGCCACGGCGTTCAGCTTCGCTCGTCGATCCACGGTCAGCGTGATGGACGCCTGGGGCGAGGTACGCATGGGCCGTGACTTCACTGCGCACTACCGCAACCGGGTGGAAGTCGATCCGTTTGGAAACGCAGGTGTAGGTGCCGCACAGCCCTTTGCTGGGTCGATTGGAGGCGTCGTGAGCACGCGCGCTTCGAAGATGATTGGCTACTTTCTGCCAAGCTCCGCCACAGGCTTGTACGGCCAGGTTCAGTACTACTCAGGCGGCAATCCGGATGGAACAGAAACCTCCAAAGATGGCAACGGCTTGACGGCGCGAGTGGGCTATGTGATGGGGGGCTTGAACTTGTCCCTGGCCTCCGGGCGCACGACTTACGCCACCACGGCCACTGCAGGTGACATCGCATCGACCAATCTGGGCGTTCAGTACCAACTGGGCAACCACAAAATCATGGCCGGGCTGTATCGCGACAGCTTGAACAAGGCCGTGCAGATGAAGGCCGACGGCTGGTTGCTCGGTGGCATCTTTAACGTCGGCCCGGGCGATTTGAAAGTGGCGTTGTCCGAATACGGCACCGACGCTGCAGGCAGTCCAAACGTGAAAAAGCTGGCGATTGGGTATGTGCACAACCTGTCCAAGCGCACGGCGCTCTATGGCACGTGGGCGCGGGTGTCGAACTCGGGTGGGGCCTCCACGGCGTTGAATGGCGCAAAAACGGCTGCAAACACCTCGTCGTCCGGGTTTGACATCGGCGTGCGGCACCAGTTTTGAGGCCAGGGCTGGAAGAACACCAGCCAGACGACGCGAAAATCTTCAAGGTTGAGCCAGCGCTGCTGGCTCTTTTTTTGTGCATTCGGGATGCGCGCTGCCTGTGCGTGCAAGGCCCGTCACGGGGCGGATTCAGGCGGCTCGTTCGGCAAGCGGAATTGCAGAAGCAATTTGTTCCGCCTTTGCGATGAGCGTAGGGACAAAATCAACCGCGGCCTTCATCTCTACGGCCATGGCAGGCCCGATCATCAACAGACTGCCAACGACCTTTCCGTCCCGCCGCAAGATGGGCACGGCCACGCTGTGCATGCCTGGATTCATGCGGCCAATGGTCTGCGCGAATCCTTGCTTGCGGATGTGCGACAGCACGGAGCGGAAGTCTTTCCAAGATTCACCCAGCCCCGCCTGTGAGATCTGTGCAGCGCTGGACAAGTAGATCGACTTGATTTGATGCGGAGGCAGGTTGGCCAGGATGGCTTGAGAACCCGCGCCACTGAACAAGGGCAACACCGTTCCCCGTCCGCGGAGGATTTTCATCGGGGCGCCCTTGTACACAATTTCGTCAGGTCCGACCTTGTAAACACACAAGGCCGCGTCCTTGTAGAAGGCACACAGCAGAAAAGTCCGGTTCTCCGCGAAGCTTTGCAGACTGTCCATCACCTCGCGTCCAGCCAGCAGCAGCGGGTCCGACAACTGGAGCAAGCGCTCCAGTTCAACGATGCGGCGGCCCAGCGAATAGACCCCCTTGCCCTGCTGGGCCAGGAGGCCGGCATCACACAACTCCTTGAGGTAGCGATAGGCCGTCGACTGGACAATGTTGAAGCCCTGCACCACTTCTTCAACACGGATGCTGGGGCGATCCAGGGTGAAGAGGTCCAGAATTTGAAGCAGCCGTGTCAACGCGCTGGTTGAGACGGCCTCTTGCTCTGGAGCTCCCGGCAGGTGGCGGGAGGGGGCGACCGCCTGAGGTGCTGAGTCCTGGACGGGCAGTGCGTCAGATGTGCTTCTCACTGGTTCCTGGTCGGTATGCTGCATGATGAACGCCAATGCTACATTGTGACTGAACCGGTCCACTGTCACCTGCTGAGGCCGCCCAGGCACATGTATTTCGTCTCGAGGTAATCGTCCAATCCCAGGTACGAGCCTTCGCGTCCATACCCGGAGTCTTTGACCCCGCCAAAGGGCGCGACTTCGGTCGAGATCAGTGCTTCGTTGACCCCCACCATGCCCACCCGCAGCCGCCGGCCCACCCGCCAAATACGGGCTGAGTCGCGGGTATAGAAATAGGCGGCCAATCCGGCTTGGCTCTGGTTGGCGGTGTCCAGGACTTCTGCTTCGGTGGAAAACGGCATCACCGCAATCACCGGACCGAACGTCTCCTCGTGAAAGATCCGCATGCCCACTGTCAGTCCAAGCAAGACCGTGGGCTGAAAGAACAAGGGCCCCCACTGTGGCAACCGCTGCCCTCCGAAAAGAAGCTTCGCGCCTTTGTCCACTGCGTCCTGTACATGGGCCTGGACCTTGTCCACAGCCGCTGCGTTGACCAGCGGACCGATATCGGTGGACTCCAGGCTTGGATCTCCGACAGACAGGGCCGAGACCGCTTTCGTGAGCTTGTCGGTGAATGCTGCGCAGAGGTCCTGGTGGACAAAAAAACGGTTGGGACTGATGCAGGTTTGCCCGCTGTTTCTGAACTTGGCGGCCACCGCTCCTTGAACCGCGGCATCCACATCTGCGTCATCAAAGACGATGAACGGCGCGTTGCCTCCCAACTCCAGAGACAGGCGTTTCAATGTGGTGGATGCACGCTGAGCGATGCCTTTGCCGACGGGCGTGGACCCTGTGAAAGACACCTTGCGAACGGCATCGGATCGCATCCACACATCGCTGAGTTCCGATACCCGTTCGCGGGACGATGGAGCAACGTTGATGACACCCGGCGGGATACCGGCATCGATCGCAAGTTGTGCCGCATAGAGGGCGGTCAGCGGGGTGTCTTCAGCAGGCCTTACCACCACAGTGCATCCCGCCGCAAGCGCGGGCGCGATCTTGCGTGCAAGCATGGCGTAGGGAAAGTTCCAGGGTGTGATGATGGCCACAACACCCACGGGCTCGCGTGTGACGAACAGCTGTCGCCCCGGGAAGGGGGACGGGATGGTCGTGCCGTAGACACGCCGTGCTTCCTCGGCAAACCAGCGGACATAGCCGTTTCCGTAGGACACCTCAGCGCGGCTGTCTCGAATGGTTTTGCCCAGTTCGAGGCTGATGGTCCGAGCCAGCGTTTCCGACGCTTGCACCAGACGGTCGTGCCAACGCAACAGCAGCGACGAACGTTCCGCGGCAGTCCGGGTTGACCAGGTGTCAAAGGCGGTGCTCGCCGCCGACAGCGCAGCTTCGGCGTCGTGCGCGCCACAATCGGCGACTTGAGCCAGTGTGGTGGCATCAAAGGGGTTGGCGACATCAAAATGACGGCCATCCGAAGCCTGTACCCAGCTTCCGCCGATCAAGGCGGAGCCCATTTCTTGAAATGGCAGCATCACTGGAGTGCGTCCGCCGTCACATGGTTGTCGGTGATCACCTTGCGCCACTTCTGGGTCTCGCCTTTCACCAAGTCCTTCAGCTGATCCGCATTGAACTGCATGGGGGCGCCACCCAGATCCCGCAAGCGCTGGATGACGCGCGGGTCCTTGAGCACGTGGCCCATCTCGAATGACACTTTCTCAACGATGGAGGCAGGCGTGCCCCGTGGCGCGAACAGACCAAACCAGCCGGTGGCGTCGAATCCGGGAAAACCAGATTCGGCGACGGTTGGTACGTTGGGGAGGGCATCGACCCGCTTTTGCCCAGTCACGGCCAAGGCACGCAACTTGCCTGCTGTCACCATGGGCATCAGTGTCGCCAGGTCGCCAGAAAGAAAATTGACTTGACCACTGACCACGTCGTTCATGGCCGGCGAAGCGCCTCGGTATGGGACATGCAGCATGTCCACCTTGGCCATGCTTTCGAGAAGCACGCCCACCAGGTGGTTCGTCGTGCCATTGCCGGGAGAGGCGAAGCTGAGCTTCTGCTTCTTCCCCAGCTCGACCAGGCTGCGTATGTCCGTGGCGTTGACCTGCGGATTCGACGCGATCAGGTAGGGAATCGACGCGATGCCCGAGACAGCGACAAAGTCGCGGTCCACCTGGTACTTGATGGTGGAATAGAGCAGCGGATTGAGCACCATGGTGCCGTTGCTGCCCAGGGTGAAGGTGTAACCGTCGGGAGCGGCGGTGGCGCCCGCCGCCGTTCCCAGGCTCCCCCCCGCGCCAGGTTTGTTCTCGACAATAACCGGCTGCCCCAAACGTGTCCCCAGTGATTGGGCAATGGCGCGTGCCACCGCGTCGGTGCCACCGCCTGCGGCATAGGCCACGACCAGCTTGATGGGGGCATTGGGGTAGGGGTCGGCCGCGTGTGCCGAGATCGACGACAGGCTTGCCGCCACCAGGGTGGCCAAGCCGGTTCGAGCGCCGAAGCGCAGGGGAGGTGTGTCCATGGTCGTTCAGTCGTAACGCTTGCGGAACAGGGGGCGAAGCTCGGAGATCGGTGCCTTGGATGCGATCAGGTCCCGCATTTTGTCTTCAGCCGCGCCAATGGTCTCTGCCTCGGTGACGAGGCGCTCGATATATTCGCTCGGCACCACACAAATGCCCGACTCATCCGCGACGATCAGGTCTCCGGGATACACGACCACGTCATGCAGGCGCACCGGGCCATTGATTTCCATGGCCTCCATGCGGAACTTGCCGGTGATCGGGGTCACACCAGCGGCCCAGATCGGGAAGTCGATCTCTTTGATGGCCGGCAGATCACGGATGGCACCGTTCACGACCGCACCCACGAAACCGGAGGTCTTACCCACCAGGGCCGATTGACCACCCATGTTGGAGACGTCCAGGTTGCCGCCAAAGTCCGCCACCAGCACGTCGCCGGGCTCGGACAGGTAGTAGATCTCGCGGGTCGACATCTTGATGGGCTCTTTGTCAAAGGCCGCCTGTGTTGGCGTCTTGCGCTCCGGCATCGAGCGCAAGGTCACGGCGGTGCCCACGATGCGCTTGCCGGCGAACAAGGGCTTGATGTGAGAGGCCGCCACGGCCCCCAGCACACCGTAGCTGTCCAGCAGATCAGAGACGGTGGTTGTCATGTCCGGCAGCGCGAGGTAGCGCTCGATCACGGATTTTTCCGGACGTGGAAACTTGATCTTGCTGATGCGTTCGACAGGGACTTGACCCCAGACGCGGCCCAGGCTCTTGTACTCTTCGTAGTCTTTCAAAACTTCTTCGCGGCTCATGATGTGCTCCGTGTGTGAACTTATTGGCCAGGATGGCGGGTCGTAGAAAAGCTGGGGCGCTGGCTGATGCGGTCAAACCACGCCGACAGCTGGGGCGCTTTGCCGCGCCAGCCGAGATCGGGGAACCTGAAGTCCAGCCAGCCAATCGCACATGCCACGGCGATGGCACCGATGTCTTCATCGGCCGGCAGGTTCTTGTCCAGAAAGTCGAAGCCGCGCATGACCTTGCCCAGTTGTGCGTCTACCCATTTGTCGTAACGGTAGGTCTCGGGTCGGCTTTGCTCAAAACGGACCAGTTGTGCGGACTCCAGCATGCCGTTGGCCGCGGCGTTGCATCGCAGCGCGTGCCAACGAGCGGGGCCGTTGGCCGGGAACCACTGCTTGTCGCCCGCCAGGGCACTGAGATATTCGCAGGCGACGGTCGAATCGAACAGCGACATACCCTTGTCGTCGGTCAACACAGGGATCTTGCCCAGCGGATTGATCGCGGTGACGTCGGGGTTGGGCTCGTAGGGCGACAGCGTCAGGGCCTCGCGGGCAATTTGGCTGTCGAGTCCCAGTTCGATACCCAGCATCACGACCTTGCGGACGTAGGGTGAATTGGGGCTGTATTTGAGTTTCATGTCGTTTCCTTGTTGAGAACCAGTTGTTGAACAAGACCACGGAACAGCGGCAGCTGTTCGAGGTCGCGGAGTTGTGGAAACAGCCCCGAGGCGTGTTGGGTGCTGAAGCCGGCTGATTGGAGACAGCCGATGAATTTCGACTCGGCCTGGTCCCAGGTCATGGGTCGGTCCGGGTGGCCAGGTGCGTACCGCACCCGCTTCTCCAACGTGCGGCCGTCGGTGGTGTCGACCTCGACGTGAACCTCGCCGCGGCTGCCGTAGCTCTTCGAGTTGAAATCCGGATAGGCCGCAACACATTCGGAGCTTTCAACGACGTCGATCCGTTCGAGCATGGTCTGCACGTCGCTGGCCACCACACGTGTCTGGTGGAACGATGGCAGTCCCGGCATCTGGTCCAGTGCGGTCACCGCCAGCGCGTAAGGCATGCTGAACAGGCTTTCGAAGTGCGTCTTGGGGCGGGAGAACTTCAAGGGAATCAGGCCACCGGGTGGCACCCGGCACCGAATCTTCTGAATCTCCGACGCATCAACCTCAAGTGCCTTCATCAGGTGAATCAGCGCATCCATGCCGCGGTGATTGGCGTAGCAGCAGGGGAACAGCTTCAGCGTCACGCCGGGCTCGTCGAACACCCAGGGCTTGCCAAACGGCGTTGGCATGTTGTCGACGTTGGACGCCGGACTGCCGTAGGCCGAGAAATAGCCGCCTTCGGCTTCAAAGATGGATTCGCATGCGGTCAGGCCAGCCTGGGCCAGCGCCACGGCCGCGACGGCATTTCTCGCCGCCCAGCCACTGTGCAGCGGCTTGGTCATGGTGCCAAAGTTGCCCTGAACGCCGCTCGACATGGAAGCCGCCAGGCCCAGGCTGCGTTTGAATATGTCGGGGTCCAGGTGGTGGATGCGGGCCAAGGCGGCTACTGCAGAGAACAAGGCGATGGTGCCTGTCGCATGAAAGCCCCGCTTGTAGTGGTCCAGGGTCATGGCCTGCGCCATGCGGGCACCCGCTTCGACACCCACGGCATAGGCGTCGAGGACCCGTTCACCTGGTGCATCCAGCGCCGCATCGGTAGCCATCAGCGCCGCCAGGACCACGGCGCTGGGGTGCGCCGGCATCAGGGACAGGACGTCGTCGAATTCCAAGGCGGCCGCCATCGTGCCGTTGATGAGCGCGGCATGCTCTGCGGATGCCTGTATCGATGTGCCCAGCACCAGCTTGTCAGGCAAGGCGGATGGCTGCGCCAGCACGTAGCTGCGAAGTGGCCCCACAACGTCGCTGGTGGCGCCGGCGACGGTGGCAGAAACGGTGTCGGCAAAGACCAGTTTCACGCGGTCCAGGGTGTTGCCTGTCGACCGGATGTCCGAGCAAACAAAATCCGCCACAAGTTGGGCCAGGTCGCCCGATCGATCTCTCTTCATGATTCCTCCGTGATTTTTCGCGTGGTGATCAGATCACCCCACCGCACCGTGTCTCGGGCGATCTGTTGCACAAAGTCTTGCTGTGACATGGGGTTGAGCGTGATGCCTTCCTCAGCCCATCTTTTCCGCGCCTCAGCGGATTCCAGGTACCGGTTGGATTCCTCGTTGAACTTGCGGACCACATCCGGGGGGATTCCAGCCGGGCCGAACAGTCCCCACCACAGCTCGGAGCTGTACCCGGGCAGCACTTGCGAGATGGGGGGGACGTCGGGAAGAATGCTCAACGATTGGGTGCCCGTGACGCCGAGGGCACGCAGCTTGCCGGTGCGGATGAGCGGTAGGACATTCAAGACGTTGCTGAATGCGGCGTTCACCACGCCACCCACCAGTTCTGTCGTGGCCTGTGAAATGCCCTTGTAGGGGACGTGCATCATTTCCACGCCCGCCATCTGTTCGAACATGGCACCTGCCAGGTGCCCCGCGCTGCCGTTGCCCACGGAGGCATAAGAAACCCCTTCACGCGTGGCCTTGGCCAGCGCGACGAATTCACGCAGGTTGTTTGCTTTCACCGACGGATGGACCGTCAGGATCAAGGGCGTCGAGCCTGCCATGGCCAGCGGCGTGAATTCTTTCACCGGGTCATAGCGGCCACTTTTTCGTTTCATCAGCGGGCTGATGACGTGGGTGGCGATGCTGCCCATCAGAACCGTGTAGCCGTCACCGGGCGCTTTGGCAACGATCTCCGTGCCCAGCGTCCCGTTGCCACCCGGCTTGTTGTCTACGACAACCGCTTGTCCCCAGGCGCGCTCCCAATGTGTCTTCAGTCCACGCGCCAGCACATCGTTGCCGCCGCCAGGCGGGTAGGGCACGACAAGTCGGATCACCTTATGGGGAAAGGGGGAAGTCGCTTGCGCCTGTCCGATGAGTGGTGCCAGTGCCATGGCCCCCAAACAGGACCTTCGAGTGATGAGTGTCATCGGCGTGTCTCCAATCTGTTGTTTACCTGAGCCGGGATTTTAGATATACTTTTCCCGTCAGGCAAGAAAAAGTTAATTTCCTCGTATGAGGGATTGTACTGACTTCACATCAACGGAGACACACATGACTCAGCCAAATTCTTCAAGGTGGGCCGCCCGGTGGGCCGCTCTTGTGGGCGCACTCCTGGCGTTCAATGGCACGGCGGTGGTGGCCCAGACCTACCCCAGCAGCCCCATCACGATCGTCTCGCCCTTTGCCGCTGGTGGCACCAGCGATGTCGTCGCGCGCGCGGCGGGGCGGTTGATGGAGCAGGACCTGGGTCAACCCGTCCTGGTGGTCAACCGCGCGGGAGCTGGTGGAACGGTGGGGATTGGATCGGTGACCAGCGCTGCAGCGGATGGCTACACGTTGGTGATGGGCGGTTTGGGATCGGTGGTGTTCCCGTCGGTGGTCTACAAAGGCCGCATCAAATACGACGCCAGCCGCGACCTGATTCCGGTCGGCGCCGTCGGTAGCGCCCCCACCGTCATCGCCGTGCGCGCCTCACTGCCGGTGAGCAGCCTTCAGGAACTGGTGGCAGCTGCCAAGGCCAAACCCAATGGCCTGTCGTTTGCGTCCGCGGGTGTGGGCGGCACCCTGCATGTCGCGGGCGTGCTTTTTGAGCGCGAGGCGGGGGTCAGCCTGAACCACATTCCGTACCGGGGCGGTGCACCCGCCATGACCGATCTGGCCGGCGGGAACGTTGACGTTGCATTTGCGGACCTGACCCTGGTCAAGCCTATGCTGACATCCGGGCGCATCCGGGTGCTCGCCATCGCGAGTGGCGAGCGCAGCCCAATGCTGCCGGACGTGCCCACCACCGCGGAGGTAGGGCTGCCGGGCGTGCACCTCGACACGTGGTATGGCCTCTTTGCGCCGAGCGGCACCCCGCCCGTGGTCGTCAACCGCTTGCGATCAGCGTTGGACAAGATCAAGTCCAACCCTGCGCTGGGCAACACCCTATCTGCACAAGGGTTGCTTGCCCTGAAGGGCTCGGCCGCCTCTTTTGAAGCCCAGTTGAAAAAGGACTTTGAAGTGTGGCCGCCCTTGCTCAGTCGCATCTGCGCTCAAAGTTCCTGCGAATAAACCCCTCCTCCACACACCAACAGGTATCCATCATGAAAATCATCGACTCCCAACTCCACTGCTTCTACCCCGACACGCCGCAACGCCCGTGGCCGGCAGGCGCCACGCCCGTTCATGGACCCTCGTTCACGATCGAGCAGGCCACCGAACTGCTGGACAAGCACGGCGTGCAAGGTGCCGTTCTGGTGCCCCCCAGCTGGAACGGCTGGGACAACCAATATTCGCAAGACGCAGCCATTGCTCAGCCGAAGCGATTTGCCGTCATGGGCCGGTTCGACTTCGAGGCACCGGATGCCAAGGAGCGGCTGCGGCATTGGCGCAGTCAGTCCGGCATGAACGGCGTGCGCCTGTTCGTCTCCGGTACGCCCTGGATGCAACTGCTGAACCCGGAGTACGCCTGGGTATGGCAAATCGCCGAAGAAACTCGTTTGCCGGTGATGTCCACCATCCCGGGCAACATCGCAGGCTTCGAGCCCATCCTCGCTCAATTCCCTGAGTTGCGGTTGATCATCGATCACGCCGGGCGCCATCCCCGGGGGGCCATGGACGACGGCGCCTGGGCCGATGCCGACGCGTTGTATGCGCTCGCGCGCTTCAAGAATGTGTCGGTCAAGGTTTCATCCTTGCCGTGCTTCAGCACCCAGCCCTACCCGTTTGCCAATCTGCATGTCCACATCAAGTCCATCTATGACAAGTTCGGGCCACAACGCATGATGTGGGGCAGCGACGCCACACGCCTGACCTGCACTTACGACGAGAACATTCGCCTGTTCACCGAGGCAATGGACTTCCTGTCGGCCGAGGACAAGGAGTGGATCATGGGGCGTTCCATTGCGAACGCACTGGACTGGGATATCTGACCACACGAAGGGGGCCGGCCCTGTGGCGGCGCCCAAAGGACACCCATGGACAAGCAACACGGGAACCCGAACGGCCTGAAAGAAAAACTGCGCACAGGTGAACCCAGTTATGTGTTCGCTGTGCGGTCCATCAGGGACACAGGCATCGTGAATATTGCGTTGGCGGCGCAGTACGATGCCGTCTACATCGACTTCCAGCACAGCCCGATCGCACTGCACGAGGCCGCCAATGTGTTTCATGCTGGCGCGCATGGTGGATTGACCGTGCTGGCCCGTGTGCCTGCTGCCGATGTGTCCTTGGTTGCAAGGTGCATCGACGCGGGCGCTCACGGACTGATGCTCGCGGACCTCCGTGACGCTGAACAGGCCCGGCGCTGTGTGGAGGCGGCACTTCTCCATCCGATTGGCAACAGGTCTTTCGGGATGCCTGTCGACCCGCGGTTCATGGGGATGTCGGGTGCGGTGTTGATGCAGGCGATCAACCAGGCGACGCTGTTGGTAGCCATGATCGAAAGCGAGCAGGCCGTCGATGGTGCCGAGGCCATTGCCGCTATCGATGGCATTGACGCTGTCCAGATCGGTACCGCAGATCTGTCCGCGTCCATGGGGGTGCCGGGTGATTACGGTCACCCACGTGTTCAGTCAGCCTATCGAAAGGTCGCTCTTGCTTGCAACGCGGTCAAGAAGCCGTTGATCATTGGCGGAATCCGAAACCCAGCATATTTGCAGCCCTATATCGCCTTGGGCGCAGTGCGGTGCTACTTTGTGGGTAGCGACACAGGCTTCTTGCTGGATGCCGCTCGCCAAGCTAAGAGCCGCCTTCAGAGTGACATTCCACACTGACGTTACGTGTGCTCCGAGCCAATTTTCCGTAACTGAAGTGTCCACATGCCAGCCCCTTCCTTAGACCGATGGCGTGGTGTTTTGGGTGAGCACGGAATACTCCGCTAGTT
>NZ_JASATI010000066.1:0-22905 GCF_038440225.1 Hydrogenophaga sp. OTU3427
GGGGGGGGCCCGGGTCAACCCCCCCCCGCCCCCGCCGGCCGGGCCCCCCCGGGGGGCGCCCACGGTGTCGCCGGCGCCGTGGTGCAGCTGCAGCACGTCGGCGGGCACACCGTGGCCGTGCAGCAGGGCCACCATGGCCTGGGCCACGCCGGGCGTCTGTTCGGCCGGCTTGGCCAGCACGCCGTTGCCGGTGGCCAGTGCCGCGGCCACCTGGCCGGTGAAGATGGCCAGCGGGAAGTTCCAGGGACTGATACACACCCACACACCGCGCGCGGTGAGCCGCAGGGTGTTGCTCTCGCCGGTGGGGCCGGGCAGCTCGATCGGCGCCATCACCCGTTCGGCCTCGTTCGCGTAGTAGCGCAGGAAGTCCACCGCCTCGCGCACCTCGGCCACGGCGTCGCCCCAGGTCTTGAAGGCTTCCTTCACCAACAGGGCGCAGAAGCGGGGCAGGTCCTGCTCCAGCGCGTCGGCGGCCGCCCGCAGGGCCTGGGCGCGTTCGCCCACCGGCGTGTCGCGCCAGACGCGGCTGGCGGCGGCGCAGCGCAGGAAGGCGGCGGGCAGCGCCGCCGGGTCGGCCTCGGGCACCGCCGGCACGGTGGTGCTGGCGAGGGCGGCCAGCAGGGGTGCGCGCTGCGTCTCCACCGCCAGGTCCACACCGGCGCTGTTGGCGCGCTGGGCGCCGTACAGGGCCTGCGGCAGCGGCTGGCTGGGCTCGGGGCTCAGGCGCAGCGGTGAGACCAGCAGGTCTTCCAGGCCCACGGTGGGGTCGGCCAGCTGGTGCACGAAGGACGAGTTGGCGCCGTTCTCCAGCAGGCGGCGCACCAGGTAGGCCAGCAGGTCGCGGTGGGCACCCACGGGGGCGTAGACCCGGCAGCGCACCAGCGGGTTCTTGAGCACCTCGCGGTAGACGCCTTCGCCCATGCCGTGCAGGCGCTGGAATTCAAACGGTGTGCCGGCCTTGGCGGCCATCTGCTGGATCGCCGCGATGGTGGCGGCGTTGTGCGTGGCGAACTGTGGGTAGATGGCGTCGGGCGAATCGAGCAGCGCGCGCGCGCAGGCCAGGTAGGAGATGTCGGTGTGGTGCTTGTGGGTGAACACCGGGTAGTGCGGCAGGCCTTGTTCCTGGGCGCGCTTGATCTCGGCGTCCCAGTAGGCGCCCTTGACCAGGCGGCACATGAGCTGGACACCGTGCCGGCGGGCCAGGGTGACCACGTGCTGGATCAGGTCAAGCGCGCGGGTTTGATACGCCTGCAGGGCCAGGCCAAAGCCGCTCCACTGTGGCTGCTGCTGCGCCACGCGGGTGAGCAGCGCGTCGAAGACGTCGAGCGAAAGCTCCAGCCGGTCCACCTCTTCGGCGTCGATGGTGAGGTTGATGCGCGCCAGCGCGGCCTGTTCGCACAGCGCCCACACGCGGGGCACCAGTTCGGTCATCACACGCTGGTGTTGAGCGTCCTCGTAGCGCGGGTGCAGGGCGCTGAGCTTGATGCTGATGCCGTCGTTGCTGCGCTCGTCGCCCTGGGCCTGGGTGGCGATGGCCGCGATGGCCTGCTGGTAGCTGTGAAAGTAGCGCTCGGCGTCTTCCGCCGTGCGGGCGCCTTCGCCCAGCATGTCATAGCTGAAAGTCAAGCGAGACAGCGCCCACGCTCCGCCGCTGCGCGGGTCGCTGCCCCCCGAGGGGGCGTGTTCCGCCTTGGGGCGGCCCGGCGACGGCACGTCCTTGCGGGCCTGAGCGGCGGTTTTCATCGCGCTCTGTATCGTCTCGCCCAGCACGAACTGGTGGCCCAGCAGTTGCACGGCACGCAGGGTGGCGGCCACCACGGTGCGCGCGCCCAGCTTGCCCAGCAGGCCGCCCGACTCACCGCCCGGCAAAAAGCGCTTGCTCAGGCCGATGGCGCTGGAGGACAGCCGCGCCAGGGCAGGGTGGCCGGCGGCGTCGAAGTCGGCGCGGCCGAGCTGGTCGGCGGTCAGCGCGATGGCGGTTTCGGCGTCGGGCACCCGCAGCAGGGCCTCGGCCAGGCGCATCAGGGCCAGGCCCTCGGCGCTGCTGATGGGGTATTCCTTGAGCAGGCTTTCCATGGCCCAGAAGGGCGGCGGGTTGTCGCGCACGGCCTGGACCCAGGGAGCGGCCACGCGGGCGGCGTCGGCCCAGTCGAGCCGGCCGTCCAGGCTGCTCAGTCGGTGGACAACGGTGTCCGCCTCGGGGCGGTAGGGGGTGGGCAGGCGCATGATGGATCTCCGATGAACTGGTGAATGGATGGATCATCTGCGTTTGTTTGATGAATAATTCACCAAAAAATCATCAGGAAATAGAGAGTTGTCATGTCAGAGGCCGCAGAACTCGATCGCACCGACCGCCGCATCCTGCACCTGCTGCAGGCCGATGGACGCATCAGCAACCTCAAGCTGGCCGAGGCGGTGGCACTGTCGCCCACGGCGGTGCTGGCGCGCACCCAGCGGCTGGCGCGCGAGGGCTACATCCTGGGCTACGAGGCCCGGCTCGATCCGCTGAAGCTGGGCCGGGGCATGCTGGTGTTCGTGGAGGTGATGCTGGACCGCACCACGCCCAATGTGTTCGAGCAGTTCAAGGCCGCCGTGCAGGTGCGCGACGAGATCATGGAATGCCACATGGTGGCCGGCGGCTTCGACTACCTGCTCAAGACCCGCGTGGCCGACATGGCCGCCTACCGCGATTTCGCCGGCACCGTGCTGTGGCAGCTGCCCGGTGTGCGCGAGACCCGCACCTACCCGGTGATGGAAGAGGTCAAGCACAGCGCGCGGCTGGCGTTTTGAAGGCACCGGCGCCAGAATGGGACGTTGACCACACCCCAGGAGTTCGCCATGACACACACCCGCCGCCTTGCCTTGCTCTCACTCGCGCTGGCCGCACCCCTGGCCTGGGCGCAAACCACCAAGCCCGGTCTGTGGGAGATCCAGCACAAGATGGGCGGCAACCCCGAGATGGACAAGGCCATGGCCGAGATGCAAAAGCAGCTGGCCGCCATGCCACCCGAGCAGCGCAAGGCCATGCAGGACATGATGGGCAAGCAGGGTGGCGGCGCCATGCCCGGCGCGGGCGGTGGCATGGCCATGAAGATCTGCATCACGCCCGAGATGGCGGCGCGCAACGAGATGCCACGCCAGAGCGAAGGCGACTGCACCAGCACCGTGACCTCGCGCAGCGGCAACACCCTGAAGATGAAGTGGACCTGCGCCAAGCCGCCGTCCACCGGCGAGGGCACCTACACCTTCATGGGCGACACGGCCTACACCATGAAGATGGCCATGACCAGCCAGCACCAGGGCAAACCGCAGAACATGACCATGGAAGGGCAGGGCAAGTGGTTGTCGGCCGATTGCGGGGCGGTCAAGCCGGTCACGGCGCCGGCCCCCAGGAAGTGAGGCCGCCTCACACCGGGTAGCGGCGCGCCCCAAACACCCCACGTCCCACCCGCACCATGGTGCTGCCGGCCGCCACGGCGGCGTCGAGGTCGTCGCTCATGCCCATGGACAGGGTGTCCAGGTCCAGGCCGTTCGCGTTCAGCTGGTCGAACAGCGCGCGCACCTGGGCGAACACCGCACGGGCTGATTCGAAGTCGGGCGTGGGTTCGGGAATGGCCATCAGGCCGCGCAGCCGCAGGCGGGGCAGGGCGGCCACGGCGGCGGCCAGCGCGGGCAGCTCGGACGGGGTGACGCCGGACTTGTTGGCGCCGCCGTCCACGTTGACCTGCAGGCACACCTGCAGCGGCGCGAGGTGCGCCGGCCTTTGCTCATGGAGCCGCTGGGCGATCCTGAGGCGGTCGATGGACTGCACCCAGTCGAAATGCTCGGCCACGGGGCGGGTCTTGTTGCTCTGCAGCGGGCCGATGCAGTGCCACTCGATGCCGGGCACCGCGCCCACGGCGGCGATCTTGTCCACGCCTTCTTGCACGTAGTTCTCGCCGAAGGCCCGCTGGCCGACGGCCAATGCATCGCGCACCGCGTCGGGGCCGAAGGTCTTGCTGACCGCCAGCAAACGCACCGCGTCGTGCGGCCGGCCGGCCTGTTCGCAGGCGCGCCACAGGTGCTCGCGCAGCCTTTGGAGATTGTCGCCAATCGTGGTCATAATGGGATTGTCAAAAACAATTTGAGGATGGGGCCCTAGGGAATGGACATCACCCAACTGCTGGCGTTCAGCGTCAAGAACAAGGCGTCCGACCTGCACCTCTCGGCCGGCTTGCCGCCGATGATACGGGTGCACGGCGATGTGAGGCGCATCAACGTCGACGCGCTGGACCACAAGCAGGTGCACGCCATGGTGTACGACATCATGAACGACACCCAGCGCAAGCACTACGAGGAATTCCTGGAGGTCGACTTCTCGTTCGAGATCGATGGCCTGGCGCGTTTCCGCGTCAACGCCTTCAACCAGAACCGCGGCGCGGCGGCGGTGTTCCGCACCATCCCGAGCAAGATCCTCACGCTGGAGCAGCTGCGCGCGCCCAAGATCTTCGCCGATCTGGCGCTCAAGCCGCGTGGCCTGGTGCTGGTGACCGGGCCCACCGGTTCGGGCAAGTCCACCACGCTGGCGGCCATGGTCAACTACCTCAACGAAAGCGAGTACGGCCACATCCTCACGGTGGAGGACCCGATCGAGTTCGTGCACGAGTCCAAGAAGTGCCTGGTCAACCAGCGCGAGGTCGGGCAGATGACGCTGAGCTTCGCGGCCGCGCTGCGTTCGGCTCTGCGGGAAGACCCGGACGCCATCCTGGTGGGCGAAATGCGCGACCTGGAGACCATCCGCCTGGCCATGACCGCGGCCGAAACCGGCCACCTGGTGTTCGGCACCTTGCACACCTCCAGCGCGGCCAAGACCATCGACCGCATCATCGACGTCTTCCCCGCCGAGGAAAAAGAGATGGTGCGCGCGATGTTGTCCGAATCGCTGGTGGCGGTGATCTCGCAGACCCTGTGCAAGACGGCCGACGGTCAGGGTCGCGTGGCGGCGCACGAGATCATGATCGGCACGCCGGCCATCCGCAACCTGATCCGCGAGGCCAAGGTGGCGCAGATGTATTCGGCCATCCAGACCGGCAACGCTTCCGGCATGATGACCCTGGACCAGAACCTGACCGAGCTGGTGCGCCGGGGCGCCATCACCGCGGCCGAAGCGCGCAGCAAGGCCAAGATTCCCGAGAACTTCCCCACGGGCGCTTGACAGCCGCACTGACACAGAACCGAGGCGACCATGGAACGCGACCAAGCCACGAAATTCATCAACGACCTGCTCAAGCTCATGGTCAGCCGCAACGGCAGCGACCTGTTCCTGACCTCGGATTTCCCGCCCGCCATCAAGGTCGACGGCAAGATCACCAAGGTGTCGCCGCAGCCGCTGACGGGCGTGCACACCCAGGCGCTGGCGCGTTCCATCATGAACGACAAGCAGGCGGCCGAGTTCGAGCGCACCAAGGAGTGCAACTTCGCCATCGCCCCGGGGGGCATCGGCCGCTTCCGCGTGAACGCGCTGGTGCAGATGGGCAAGGTCGGGCTGGTGCTGCGCACCATCCCCAACACCATTCCCACCATCGACAGCCTGGGCCTGCCGCAGATCATCAAGGACGTGGCCATGACCAAGCGGGGCCTGTGCATCTTCGTGGGCGCCACCGGCTCGGGCAAGTCGACCTCGCTGGCGGCCATGGTGGACTGGCGCAACGAGAACTCCTACGGCCACATCATCACGGTGGAGGACCCGGTCGAGTTCGTGCACCCGCACAAGAACTGCATCGTCACCCAGCGCGAGGTGGGGGTGGACACCGAGGACTGGGACATCGCGCTGAAGAACACGCTGCGCCAGGCGCCCGACGTGATCCTGATGGGCGAGATCCGCGACCGCGAGACCATGGAGCACGCCATCCAGTTCGCCGAGACCGGCCACCTGTGCCTGGCCACGCTGCACGCCAACAACTCCAACCAGGCCTTCGACCGCATCGTCAACTTCTTCCCCGAGGAACGGCGCCCCCAGCTGCTGATGGACCTGTCGCTCAACACGCGCGCCTTCATCTCGCAGCGCCTGCTGCCCAAGCAGGACGGCAAGGGCCGCACGGCCGTGATCGAGGTCATGCTCAACAGCCCGCTGATCGCCGACCTGGTGCTCAAGGGCGAGCTGACCGAGATCAAGGAAGCGATGAAGAAGAGCCGCAACATCGGCATGCAGACCTTCGACCAGGCGCTCTACGACGCTTTCGAGAACAACCTCATCACCTACGACGAGGCCATCCGCAACGCCGACTCGGCCAACGACCTGCGCCTGCAGATCAAGCTCAACAGCCAGCGCGCCAAGTCGCTGGACCTGGCGGCGGGCACGGAGCACATGTCTATCGTGTGATCGGCCCGGTGATGGGCAGCCGCACCCGGGCCGTGTGTTCGCCAACGGCCACGCTGGTCTTGAGCTGGGCCTCGGCGTCGAAATGCAGGGACAGGCGCTCGGCGATGTTGGACAAGGCCATGTGGTTGCCCTCCTGGGCCTGGCCCACGGCCGGGCAGGGGTTGCGCACGGTCAGCACCAGGTAGTGGCCTTCGCGGGCCACGTCCACGCGGATGTCGGCGCCCGCCTCCAGCGGTTCCGCGCCATGGCGCACCGCGTTTTCCAGCAAGGGCTGCAGCAGCAGCGGCGGCACCAGCGTCGCGTTCAGCGTTTCGTCGCAATGCCAGTGCACCCGCAGCCGCGTGCCCAGGCGTATGCCCTCGATGGCGACATAGGCGCGTGCCAGCGCCAGTTCGTCGGCCAGCGGCACCAGCGAACGCGGTTCCGCCAGCAGGGCCCGGAACAGCTCGGCCAGGTCCTCCAGCATCGCCTCGGCCTTGCGCGGCTCGGTCCGGATCAGGGCCAGCACGCTGTTGAGGCTGTTGAACAGGAAGTGCGGCCGTATGCGCGACTGCAGGGCCATCAGCCGCGACTCGGCCCAGGCGGGGGATTGGCGGTGGTGGCGCCAGTTGAAATAGAAGAGCAGGGCGCCCGCCACCATGGCCGACAGGAGCGCGCCACGCAAGGCATCGGCGGCCGAGGCGGGCACATCCATCCAGCCGCCGACCACCGCGTACCAGGCCACGGTGCTGGCCATGGCCACGCCCAGCGTCGCCGCCGCACCCAGGCGGTAGCTCAGCAAGCGCAGCCGGGGCGACAGCAGCGCCAGCACCGCCATGGCGGTGAGCAATGTCGGCTCGAACAGCGGGCCCTGGGACACAAAGGCGGTCAGAACATCGGCCCACGCCCTGGCGGCCGCCAGCACCGAGGCCAGGCGCAGCAACTCCGCCAACAGCGCCACCCGCAACAGCACGCCCAGGTTGCGAAAGTCAGGCAGTACCGCTTGATTTGTCATCAACAACCAATGTTTGACCGTTCATTCCAGTTTTAAATGCGTCTGTCGGTTCTTTTTGTCAATTAATGTCAGCCAGTCGATACTAAACGTGAAGGAGTTTTGCAATGGGGGACTTATCCATGAGGCAGCGGGGTTTCACGCTCATCGAGTTGATGGTGACGGTGGCGATCATCGGTATTTTGGCGGGAATCGGCATTCCCGCGTACCAGTCGTACATGCGCGAGGCCCGTCGTTCCGAGGGCACCTCGGGGTTGCTGGAAATGCAGTCCCTGCAGGAGCGCTGGCGCTTGAACAACACCACCTACGGCACGGCGGCCAACCTGGCGACGGTGGGCACCTTGCCGACGAGCACCTACTACACCTTTTCCGTCACGGCCAACTCGGCCACGGCCTTCACCCTCAGTGCTGCGGCACAGGGTTCCCAGACCAGCGACTCGGGGTGTACCCCCTTGACCATCAACCAGGCCGGTGTGCGCACGCCCATTGCCTGCTGGAAAAAATGAACACGCCGACGGTGGCTGAAATGACACAGCGGGTACGTGGTTTTTCCCTGATCGAGCTGCTCGTGGCGGTGGCCGTGCTGGCTATCATCACGACGCTGGCTTTCCCGGCTTTCCAGGCCACGCGCGACGGCGCGCGGGTGCGGGCGGCCACCGAAGCGGTGTATTCGCAAATGCAGTTTGCCCGCTCGGAGAGCGTGAAACAGAACCGCGACCTCTTCGTGGCGATCACCGCCGGTGCCAACTGGTGTGTCGGTATCTCCAACGCCACCGGTTGTGCCTGTGGCACGGCGGGCTCGTGCCAGTACGGCCCGGCGGCCGCGCTGGCAGAGAACAACGTCCGGGCGGAAAACTTTTCGGGCGTGTCCCTGGCGGCCACCCAGGCCGAGTTGCAGATCGACAGCCGCCGGGGCGGCACGGCGACCAGCACCACGCTCACGCTCACGGGCGGCAGTTCCAAGGAGGGGCGCGTCACCATCACCCCCTTGGGCCGGGTGTCGATCTGCGGCAACGTCGGAGGGTACGCCTCATGCTGAAGACCCCTGCCCGGTTGTCTCGCCAGCGTGGCGTGTCGCTGATCGAGTTGATGGTCGGCCTGGTGGTCAGCCTGCTGATCATCGCCGCCGCCGCCGCCACCTACCTCACCACCGCCCGTTCGGGGCGCGATGCCATCAACAGCGCCAAGCTCAACGTGGAGTTGCGCAGCGCCATGGACCTCATGGTCGATGAAATCCGGCGCGCCGGCTACAGCGCCGTGGGCGGCGGGACCAACCCGTTCAACAGCCTGGTGACCGCCACCTACACCGACCTGACCGTGACCGGTGGCACCTGCGTCGAATTCGCCTACGACAACGACGGCGACGGCTTCGTTGACACCGACGAGTTTTTTGGCTTCCGGGTCGTCAACGGCGTCATGCAGATGCGCGACCGCACGGCGGGTGGGGGTGTCATCGCCGCTTGTGCCAACGGCACCTGGTTGCCCATCACCGACGGGTCCGTCGTGACCATTGGACAGCGTGGCAGCACGCCGTATTTCGTCTTGAGCTACCAGTGCCTGAACAGCCGCACCGATGCGACCAACGCGGGCCGGTGTGTGGCGGGTGGCGCAACCTACGACGCCGCGGTCACGGCCGGCACCAAGGTCGACCTGATCGAAACCCGCACCGTGGCCATCAACCTGGCGGGCCAGCTGGTGAGCGACGCGGTGATGCGCATGGAGCTGGGACAAGACGTCCTGGTGCGCAACCACCGCATCGTGACCGTGCCTTGAACGACGTGAGAGAGCCATGAAGACCGTCCATTCCCATTCCGTCCGCTGGCTGGCCAGGTCGCAGCGCGGCGTGTCCACCCTGCTGATCTCCGTCATCCTGTTCCTGCTGGCCTCGGTGCTGCTCATCACGGTGTCGCGCACCACGCTGATGGAGCAGCGCATGTCGGCCAACGAGATCCGCAGCCGCCAGGCCTTCGAGGCGGCGCAGGCCGGCATCGACCAGGCGGCGGTGGTCCTGATTTCGTCCAAGGTGGACGCCGACGCCAACGGTGTCCCCGACGCCGGGCCCAATGCGACGCTGGCCGGGTCGGGTGCGCGCTATTTTGTGTCCTGGTGTCAGCCGGGTGTGGCCTTGCCGGCCAATGTCTGCGACACCATCGCCGCGCCGGCCTGCACGGCGGTGACGACGGCCAATTTCAACACCCCGTTGATCGTGTCCTGCGGCTGGAGCGACGACGGCATCGGACGCAAGCTGATCCAGCAAGGTATCGGCACGGTTTCTGCACTGGGCGGAATTCCATCCAACCCCCTGACCGCCAAGGGCGGCCTGAACGTGGGGGGCAGCGCCAACGTGGTCAACTACTACAACAACCTCACGGTATGGACCGGGGGATCGCTCACCAGCGTGGGCAACTCCGGAAAGACCTTTGTGCGCAACCCGACGGTGGCGCCTCCTGATCCCACCACGCCTCCCCCCGGGCCACCGAACTCGTGCAGCACGTCGACCGACTACGTGTGCCTGACCGACAAGAACACCACCGGCCCGGATGTCATCGGCAACGACCCCACGCTGTTCAATCTGACCGACGCGCAGATGTTCACCAACTACTTTGGGCAACCCGACCTGGCCACCTACAAGGCCGAGGTGGCCAAGACGGTGATCAATGCCAGCGCGGTGGGTACCCTGGCCGGCAAGCTGGGCGAGTCCATCGTGGTCACCGGCAACACCACCCTGCCCAACGCCACCATCGGTTCCCGGGAGCAGCCGGTGGTGCTCATCATCGACGGCGATCTGGAGATGCAGGGGACGCCGTATGTGTATGGCATCGTGTACGTGACAGGCAACGTCACGGGCGGCGGCAACGTGACGGTACAGGGTGCCATGGTGATTGAAGGCAGCGTGACCCCCACCGGCAGCCTGGACGTGATTTATGACCCCCTGGTCGGGACGGGTGCGAACAACACCGGCCGTCCCGGATTGATCCCGGGCTCCTGGCGCGACTGGCGCTGAGCTCCGATGACATGGCGTGGAGAACAGACATGAACAAACATATGCGCAAACGGTCGGTGGGTTTTGTGCTCATCGAGGCCCTGGTGGCCCTGGTGGTCGTGGCCGTGGGGGTGCTGGGCATCGGCAAGCTCAGCGCCTTGTTGCTGCGGGGCACGGGGGAGTCCAAGACCCGCGCCGAGGCCCTGCAGGTGGCACAGGACCGGGTGGAGAAGGCCCGCGACTTTCAGCTGGGCACCGGCACCGGCACGGGTTGTGGGTCCCTGAGCAATGACACCGGAACGGCGGTGACGGGTGTGAACGCCAACTACACTGTCAGCAGCACCTTCACCACCATCGCCGGTGCCGACGCGCGCGCCATGGAAGTGTGCGTCACCTGGGACGGTGGCTCCTGCACGGGCTCGACCAATCGCATCATCCTGCGCACCAGCGTCACCTGTGAGGGCATGGGCACCTCGGCACAGGTCGGCAAAGGCGGGGCCAGCAGCGCGCTCGGCGGTTTCATCAAGACACCCACCGGGCGTGGCAAGGTCGGTGGCGGCTCTCAGGTCACCGGGGGATCCACCAATTACATTCCCGGCACCTCCATTGCGGATGGCACCAAGACGGCCGCGGCCAACGGCACGCGCTACATCACCGATGCGTCGGGCAATGTGTTGCTGACCATGGCCAAGCTGGACTGCGAAACCGATGTGCCGGAGTTCAGCACCATCTCGGGCACCGTGTTTGTCGAGGCCAAGAACGGCAGTGCCATCGCCAGCGCGTCGGACCTCAAGGTCTTGTCGTCGGACGCATCCTATTGCGCCGTGGTCCCGTACGACAACAGCCGTGTCATGCCCAGTGGCGCCTCGGGCAACAGCATCAAGTACTTCTACACCTACTACCAGTGCTACGTGGGCGCCGAGTGGTGGGGCAACATCGGCCTGGTCCGGCTCGACAACGCCAACGCCAACAACCGCGTGTGCCAGGGCAGCCCGGCCAACAGCAACATCAACACCATCTTCAGCAAACACCCGCAGATCAACTCCAGCCGGGGCTACCGGGGGTATCGCGACCTGGGCAATGGCATCTACGAATCCAAGGGCGTTGGCGAGCAGGAGACGGCCAGCACACAGTGCCCCACCCGCAAGGCCTACATCCCGCAGTTCCTGCGCAACCACCACTTTGTCCATTCGGTGATCACCGGCTCGGTGTCGGACTCGGCCTGCAGCTCGGTCGAAACCGACCTCAAGGCGCTCACGCCCTCGGGTCTGCTGGACAGCGGCTCGGGCGCGCCCACCGTCACCGATGTGGGCGTTGGCAAGGCCGTGACGGCCAACACCAACCCCGGCAAGTTCTATTGCATGTCCAACGCCGACGGCGTGACCTGCCCCGACCTGATCAACACCGTCACGCCGCCCTCTACCCTGCTGCAAGGCACGATCACGGCCGACGTGGGGGTGGATGTGACGGGCATCGACCCGTCCGAACTGGGCACCACCTGTTCGACGGTCACCTTTGGTCCCCGGGTGGGCAACACCTACAGCTATTCCTGCCAGATCCTCTGGACGGGCTTCATCGGTTCCAGCTGGAATGGCCTGATTTCGTTCGTGCTGCCGACCGGCACCTTGTGCTCGTCCGGCTCGTCGTACACATCAACCCCGACGGGGAGCACCGTGTCGTACGCCATCCTCGATAAACTGGCGCCAACGACGGTGGGTGTTTCCGCGCCGAATTCCATCCGGTTCACGGACATTCCCTCGACGGTGACAGGGGTGACACTGAACTTCCAGGCCAAATCGACTTGTCCGACCGCCTTGGGGCAGGTGAACCTGCAATGGACCGCCGGCTCAACGTCAACGACGCTGACATGGGCCGCTGTTTCGGGTGCCACCAGCTACGAATACTTGACTTGCAGCACGACGGGCAACAACGCCTTGACCGCTTGCACGCCGACCGGAACACCCACCTCCTTGGGCAATGTGCTGACCTACAGCCTCAGCAGCAACCCGGGCAACAAGGAGACGGTGTGCGTGAGCGTGCGTGCAGCTGCAAGCGGGTCCACGGGAGACTACATGACCAAGTGCGTGTATCGTTCGGGTGGCTCCTGGAGCCGCACCTGATATTGATGACCGCCGCATGACCACCATTGCACTGAAAACCCACGAACCCACCCCCGCCCAATCCGTCGCCTTCCTCGGCCTCGGCGTCATGGGCTACCCCATGGCCGGCCACCTGGTGCAAGCCGGGCACCGGGTCACCGTCTACAACCGCAGCGCGGCCAAGGCGCAGGCCTTTGTGACCGAGTTCGGGGCCGGGGGTCGGGCGCGCAGCGCGGCCACGCCGCGCGAAGCAGCGGCCGGGGCCGATATCGTGTTCTGCTGCGTGGGCAACGACAACGACCTGCGCTCGGTGGTGCTGGGGGCTGATGGCGCCCTGGCCGGGATGAAGCCGGGCGCGGTGTTCGTGGACCACACCACGGCTTCGGCCGACGTGGCTCGCGAGCTGTACCAGGCTGCGCGCCAGATCGGCTTGTCCTTCATCGACGCACCGGTGTCGGGTGGCCAGGCGGGCGCGCAGAACGGCGCGCTGACCGTGATGTGTGGCGGCGATGCCGCCGCATTTGAGGCCGTCAAGCCGGTGGCCATGGCCTTTTCGCGTGCTTTCACGCTGATGGGCGCCAGCGGCGCCGGTCAGCTGACCAAGATGGTCAATCAGATCTGCATCGCCGGCCTGGTGCAGGGCCTGAGCGAGGCCATCGCCTTCGGCCAGAACGCCGGCCTGGACATGAACCAGGTGCTGGACGTGATCGGCAAGGGCGCCGCCCAGAGCTGGCAGCTGGACAACCGCGGCAAGACCATGGTGGCCGACCAGTTCGACTTTGGCTTCGCGGTCGACTGGATGCGCAAGGACCTGGGCCTGGTGCTGGACGAGGCCAAGCGCAACGGCTCGCGCCTGCCGGTCACCGCCCTGGTGGACCAGTTCTACGCCGACGTGCAAATAATGGGTGGCCGGCGCTGGGACACCTCCAGCCTGATCAAGCGGCTGAGATAGGACACCCCTGCGCCGCCTTCGGCGTGCCTTGCAGGCCGCGTCACCGCCAGAGTCGGTGCCTCTTCGGGCTGTCCAAGCCTGCGCAGGCAGGCTTGGAGCCGCAGCCCTCAGCCCCCCGAGGGGGCGATGCCAGCCGACTGGCAGGGCCAGATCGGCGGCATCCCCGGCGGGGTCACCTCGTGCCTGCTGGGCTTATTTCGCCGTGCGGTCTTCCACCGGTGCCTGCGGGGACGTGCCGGCCTGGATGCGGCGCAGTTCTTCGTCGCTGATGATTTCCAGCACGCGCACCACGCGCTGCACGCCGCTCACGCTGCGCGTGACTTCGGTGGCGCGGTCGGCTTCGCGCTGGGTCACGCGGCCCATGAGGTAGGTCGAACCGCGTTCGCTCACCACCTTGAAGGCGTTGGCCGAGAGGTCCTTGGTGTCCACCAGGGCGGCCTTGACCTTGCCGGTGGTCAGGGTGTCGTTGGCCTGCTGGCCCAGCGACGGGCTGGCGGTGATGCCCAGTTCGTTCACCAGGCCCTGCACGTTGTCCACTTCCGAGACGATCTGCTCGGCCAGGGCCTTGTCGCGTGCGTTGGCCACCTCGCCGGTCAGCAGCACGCGGCGGTTGAAGCTGGTGACGCTGATGCGGGCGCGGGTGCCCATCTGGTCGCGCAGGCGGTTGGCCGCGCGCAGTTCGATGCCCTGGTCTTCGAGCTGCGTGCCCGAGGTGCGGCGGTCGGTGGCCACCAGCACGGTGGAGCCCACCGCGCCGCCCACCAGCAGGGGAGCGCATGCGCTCAGGGCGCTGGCCAGCAGGGTCAGGCCGAGGGTCGTGCGAAGGGTGATGCGAGAGGTCATGCGAGGTTCTCCGGTTCGGGGCTGTCGCCCAAGAGTTGTGCGTCGACGCCGTCGAGCAGGCAATGCAGCGCGAGCAGCTGCACCTCCTGCACGCGGGCCAGGCGCTCGTGTGGCACGCTGACCAGCACGTCGGTGTCCTTGAGTGCGCCGCCCAGCGCGCCGGCGCGGGCGCCGGTGAAGGCGACCACGGTCATGTCGCGTTCGTGAGCGGCCGCGACGGCGTCCACCAGGGCATCGCTGCTGCCGGCGCTGGCCAGCACCAGCAGCACGTCACCAGCGCTGCCCAGGGCACGCACCTGGCGGGCAAACACGGCGCGCGGGTCGAAGCCCTGGCCCAGGCCGGTCAGCACCGAGGCGTCGGCGCTCAGGGCCAGTGCGGCCAGTTCGGGGCGTTCGCGCTCGAAGCGTCCCACAAAACCGGCGGCGAAGTACTGCGCCGCCGCCGCTGAACCCCCGTGCCCGCAGGCCAGCACCTTGCCACCGCCGGTGACACAGGCCAGCACCGCGTTGACGGCGGCCTCCACCGGGGCGGCGAGCATTTGCGCGCACTGGTACTTGAGGTCGGCGCTGTCGATGAAGTGCTGTTGGATGCGTTGGGAAAGCATGTCGGTGGGGGAGGCCCGGGGATGGCGCTGCTGCGCTGCCGCAAAGGCCTGCATCATAGCGGGGCTAGGTGTCGCTGGCGTCAAAGGCGGCGCGTATCCAGTCAAGCGCCGGTAAAGCCTGGTGAGCATTTGCATCACCCTGCACCAGCACCACGTCAAAGCGGCAGGGCGGCTCCTGGCCCAGGCGCAACAGGTAGTGGCGCGCGGCGAACACGATGCGCCGCTGCTTGATGCCGCCGACGCTGGCCGCCGCGCCGCCGTGGGTCGCGCTGCGGCGCCGGCGCACCTCGACAAAGACCAGCGTGCCGTCGCGCTCGCGCATAATCAAATCGATCTCGCCACCGCCACGTCCGGGCGTGCGGAAATTGCGCGCGACCAGCCGCAATCCGGCCGCTTGCAGATGCGCCAGCGCCGCGTCCTCGGCGGCGTCGCCCACCGCCTTGGTGCTGGGGCCGGTGTTGTTCTTCTTGAATCGGGGCCATTCCATTGTCTGCCGCCTTCCTCCCTGCCCGCGCAGCCGCCGAGGCCGCTGCCGGTGCCCAGCATTATCCCCAGGCCTGTGTCTACATGGTGGCCACGCCCATCGGCAACCTGGCCGACCTCAGCCTGCGCGCCTTGCACGTGCTGGGGCTGGTGGACGCCATCGCCTGCGAGGACACGCGCCACACCGCCGGCCTGTTGCAGGCTTTTGGCCTGCACAAGCCGCTGCTGGCCCTGCACCAGCACAACGAGCGCGAGGCCGCTCAGCAGGTGATCGAGCGGCTGCGCCGGGGTGAACGGGTGGCTTTTGTCAGCGACGCCGGCACGCCCGGCGTGAGCGACCCCGGCGCGCGCCTGTGTGCCGAGGCCCAGGCCCAGGGCTTCCGGTGTGTGCCCCTGCCGGGCGCCAGCAGCGTGACCACGCTGCTCAGCGTGGCGGGGCTGACCGAAGGCGAGGGCCGATTCGCCTTCGTGGGCTTCTTGCCATCCAAGGGCGCCGACCGACAGCGCGCCCTGGACCAGCTGGCGCAGCAGCCCCTGGCCAGTGTGGTGCTGGAGGCGCCCCACCGCATGGCCGCCTTGGCCAAGGACCTGGCGGTGCTGGGCGAGCGCCGCCTCACCGTGGGGCGTGAGCTGACCAAGCAGTTCGAGCAGGTGCTGAGCCTGCGTTGTGACGGGCTGGCCAGCTGGCTGGATGCCGATGTGTCGCACGGCAAGGGCGAATTCGCGCTGCTGCTGCATCCCCCGGCCGCGCCGGCCGATGGCGCGCAGGACGAATTGCCGCCGGCCACGGCCCGCGCGCTGGATCTGCTGCTGGCCGAATTGCCGCTCAAGACCGCCGTGCGCCTGTGCGCCGAGATCACCGGCACGCCCCGCAACGCGGTCTACCAGGCGGCGCTGGCCAGACGCAACGCTGCGTCCGGCGAAGAAGACTGATCAGGGGGCCGGGGTGGCGGGTGGCAGGTGGCTGCCGTCGCGCGGCTCTCGCACCTCGCGCGCCTGCACGTCCACCACCTCGGTGCGGGTGTCCGCGCCACGGCGGCCGGGCCACACGCGTTCGCGCGCGTAGGCCTGGAACTGGTGCACATACACCGGGCGCACCGGGCGGCGGCCACGCAGCAGCGCCCAGACCACGCCGACCAGCAGCAGGAGGGCCACCACGGCGGCCAGCACCAGGCCCATGGCGGCGGCCAGCAACCAGAACACCAGGCCCATGGCGGCGCTGAACAGACGGCCCAGCGCGTTGAAAATCTCGTTCATCACATCCGGCGCCTGTTTCGGGCGCAAGCAGTTCAAGGCCTTGCAATTGTGGGCGATCTGCGCGATTGCAAGGGAATTGTCCGCATACCCGACGGGGCCGCTCGACCAACGGCCTGTCGTGGCGCTGTCCTCCCGGGCTGATATGCTGATTGACACTCTTTGACCGACACACACTGCCCGTCAGCGGGCCCTCGCATGAAACGCCTGTCGCAGTATTTCCTCCGCGGCCTCGTCACCATCCTGCCGGTGGGCATCACCGTCTATGTGCTGTACGTGTTCCTGTCCTGGTCCGAGGCGCTGGCCATGCGGGCGATCCGGCCCTTCGTGGGCGAGGTCTACCTGCCCGGCATGGGGCTGGTGCTGGGGGTGCTGGGCATCTTCGCATTGGGTGTCATCGTGTCGCAGCCTTTCCTGGGGCGGCTGCTGTCGCTGATCGAGTTGCCCTTCACCAACCTGCCGGTGGTCAAGAGCATCTACACCTCGCTCAAGAGTTTCGCCGACTACTTTTCGCCCAAGCACGAACAAAGTCCGCAGCAGGTGGTGGCGCTGCGCTGGCCGGACCAGCCGCTGGAGATCGTGGGCATGGTCACGCGCCAGTCGCTGGCCGACCTGCCCGACGGCCTGCTGCGCGGCGACCGCGTGGCGGTGTACCTGCCCATGGGCTACATGATCGGTGGTTACACGGTGTTCGTGCCGCGCGACTGGGTGCACCCGATCGACATGTCGGTGGAGGAGGCGATGCGCCAGTCCCTGATCGCCTGGATGGCGATGGGTCCCAAGGCATCGGCCCACCCCACGGTCACCGCTGAACCAGGACCTCGGCCATGAGCATCCGCAACCTCGACGCCTTGTTTGCGCCCCAATCGGTGGCCGTGTTCGGCGCCTCCGAGCGCCCGGGCAGCGTGGGCGCCACCGTCTGGCGCAACCTGCGGCGGGATTTCACCGGCCAGGTCTTTGGCGTCAACCACAAGCACCACGAGATCGACGGTGTGCCGGTCTACGCCAGCGCGGCCGATCTGCCCGCGGTGCCCGACCTGGCCGTGATCTGCACCCCCGCGGCCAGCGTGCCCGGCCTGATCGAGGCACTGGGCCGCCTGGGCACGCGTGCCGCCGTGGTGGTGACCGCTGGGCTGGACAAGGCGCAGAAGCAGCGCATGTTGGACGCCGCGCGCCGCCACACCCTGCGCATCCTCGGGCCCAACTGCATCGGCATGCTGGTGCCGCATTGGGGTCTCAACGCCAGCTTCGCGCACATCGGTGCCACCAAAGGCGACATCGCCTTTGTCTCGCAGTCGGGCGCGCTGGTCACGGCCATGCTGGACTGGGCCGGCTCGCGCGGCATCGGGTTTTCGCATTTCGTCTCGCTGGGCGAACACGCCGACGTCGACTTCGGCGACCTGCTCGACTACCTGGGCAGCGACCCGCGCACCCGCGCCATCCTGCTCTACATCGAAAGCATCGAGTCGCCGCGCAAGTTCATGTCGGCCGCGCGGGCGGCGGCGCGCAACAAGCCGGTGATCGTGGTCAAGGCCGGTCGCTCGGCCCAGGGCCAGAAGGCCGCGGCCTCGCACACCGGCGCGCTGGCCGGCTCGGACGATGTGTTCGACGCCGCCATCTCGCGCGCCGGCATGTTGCGCGTGTTCACGCTGCAGCACCTGTTCCTGGCGGCCGAGCTGCTGGCGCGTTTCCGCGACAACCGCAGCGAGCGCCTGCTCATCCTCACCAACGGCGGCGGCGCCGGGGTGATGGCGGCCGACGCCGCCGCCCACGCCGGCGTGGAGCTGACCGAACTCGACGAGGCCATGCTGGCCCGGCTCGATGCCGTGCTGCCCGACAACTGGTCGCGTGGCAACCCGGTGGACATCATCGGTGACGCACCCGCCCAGCGTTACGTGGACGCGCTCGCCGCCCTGCGCGAAGACCGCCACAGCGCCGTGCTGTTCGTGCAGGCGCCCACCGCCATCGTGCCCAGCAGCGACATCGCGCGCGCCCTGCTGCCCCTGGCCACGCTCAAGCCGCCGCGCCTGATGGGCAGTTGGCTGGGCCATGACGCCGTCAACGAGGCACGCGGCATCTTCCGCCAGGCCGGCGTGCCCGACTACGACACGCCCGAGGAAGCGGTGCGCGCCTTCAGCTTTCTGCAGGCCTACCGCCGCCACCAGGACGAGCTGCTGCAGACGCCCTCGGCCGCGCCGCTGGGCCCGGTGGCCGACCTGGCCGCCATCCGCGCCATCGTCGGCGACGTGCTGGCCAGCGGCCGCGAACTGCTCAGCGAGCCCGAGGCCAAGGCCCTGCTGCACGCCGCCGGCCTGCCGGTGGTACCCACCCGTGTGGTGGCGCCCAACGCCGATGCGGCCGCGCGCGAGGCCACGGCCCTGGGTTTCCCGGTGGTGATCAAGATCCTGTCGCACCAGATTTCCCACAAGTCCGACGTCGGTGGCGTGCGCCTGAGCCTGGCCAACGCCGACGAGGTGCGCGAGGCCGCCCGCGCCATGCTGGCCCGCGTGGCCGCCGAACGCCCGGGCGCGGTGGTGGAGGGCTTCACCGTGCAGCCCATGGTCAGGCTGCGCCAGGCCACCGAGCTGATCGTCGGTGCCAGTGTCGATCCGCTGTTCGGCCCGGTCATCCTGTTTGGCCAGGGGGGCACGGCGGTGGAGGTGGTGGCCGATCGCGCGCTGGCGCTGCCGCCGCTCAACGGCCCGCTGGCCCAGGCGCTGATCGCCCGCACCCGGGTGGCCAAGCTGCTGCGCGGCTACCGCGACCAGCCACCCGCCGACATGGCCGCCATCGAACGGGTGCTGGTGGCCATCTCCCAGCTGCTGGCCGACGTGCCCGAGATCGCCGAACTCGACATCAACCCCCTGGTGGTGAATGCCGATGGCGCGGTGGCGCTGGACGCCCGCGTGCGGGTCAGCGCCTCGCGCCCGGCCGGCGCGGCCCATTTCGCCATCCGGCCCTATCCTGTGGAGCAGGAGGAGCGCATCAGCCACCTGGGGCGCGAGCTGCTGCTGCGCCCCATCCGTCCCGAAGACGAGCTGCAGCACCGCGCCTTCCTGGAGAAGCTGGCGCCGGAAGACGTGCGACTGCGCGTGTTCTACAGCCGGCGCAGCATCGAACACAGCGAGCTGGCCCGCCTGACCCAGATCGACTACGCCCGCGAGGTGGCCTTCATCGCCGAGGGCGAGCTGCCCGAGGGCGGCCACGAAACCCTGGGCACGGTGCGTGCCGGCATCGACCCCGACAACGACAGCGCCGAATTCGGCGTCATCGTGCGCTCCGACATCAAGGGCGGTGGACTGGGCCACATGCTGATGGACAAGCTGGTGCGCACCCTGCGCGCCAACGGCACGCGGCGCATCGTCGGCACGGTGCTGAAGGAAAACAGCCGCATGCGTGCCCTGGCGCAGGCCCTGGGTTTTGCCGAGTCGCCGTCGGAGGACGACCCGGGCCTGGTCCACATCGAACTGCCGCTGCAAACGGAACCCTGAGCGGCGCACGGGGTCGCACCGGCTTCATTGTTGCTGGAGTGCCGCCATGAACCGTCCGTCCTTGTTGTCCCGCCGTCGCCTGCTGGGGGGCGTCGCGTCCGTGGTGGCCGCGCCCACGCTGCTCACGCCCGCCCTGGCCCAGGCCAGCCGCCTGCCCACGCCGTCGCAAACCGAAGGTCCCTTCTATCCGCTGGTGCTGCCCGCCGACAGCGATGCCGACCTGCTGCGCAACGGCCCGCTGTTGTACGCCCATGGCGCGCCGGCCTGGGTCGAGGGGGTGGTGACCGACATGACCGGTGTGCCGGTGCGAGGCGCCCAGGTCGAGATCTGGCAATGTGACCACCAGGGCCACTACCACCACCCGGGCGACGGCGACCGCGCCGACCGGGCTTTTCAGGGGTTTGGCCGGGTGGCGGTGGACGCCCAGGGGGCCTACCGCTTCCGCACCCTGCGGCCGGTGGCCTACAGCGGGCGCACGCCCCACATCCATGTCAAGGTGCGTCTGGGCGACCGTGCCGTGTTGACCACCCAGCTCTATGTGGCGGGCGACCCCGGCAACGAACGCGACCCGCTCTGGCGGCGCCTGCGCGGTGACACCGAACGTGCCGCGCTGACCGTGCCCTTCGTGCACGGCGCTGACGGCCTGCGGGCGCGTTTCCCCATCGTCCTCGCGCTCTGAACGCCCGCGCGCGGCCATGGCCCCAGGGTGGCTGGGGCCGGCGGTGCTCTGCCATCATCGCGCCATGGATTCCTTGTCTCAAGTGGTGTTGGGAGCGGCCGTCAGCGTGGCGGTCATGGGGCGGCGCACGTCGCTGCGCAAGGCGGCGGCCTGGGGCGCGGTGCTGGGCACCCTGCCCGATCTGGACGTTGTCGTCGACCATGGCGACGCCCTGCTCAACATGACCCTGCACCGGGCCGAGAGCCATGCGCTGTTCTGGCTCTCGCTGGCCGCACCCCTGTTCGGCGCCGGCATCGCGCGGCTGCACGGCGAATGGCCGCTGTGGCGGCGCTGGGTGCTGGCCGCCTGGCTGGCCCTCGTCACCCACCCGCTGCTCGACACCATGACGGTCTATGGCACCCAGCTGGCCCTGCCGTTCAGCAACCACCTGTTCGGGGTCGGAAGTGTCTTCATCATCGACCCGTTCTACACCCTGCCGCTGATCGTGGGGCTGGTGCTGGGCCTGGCCTGGTGGCGGCGGCGCCCGGGCTGGGCCCTGCGCGCCAACGCGGCGGGCCTGCTGCTCAGCACCGCTTACCTGGGCTGGGGCGTGCTGGCCCAGCAGCACGTGACGTCGCTGGCCGAGGCCTCGCTGGCCCGCCAGGGCATACAGGCGCAGGCCCTGCTGGTCACGCCCACCGCCTTCAATACCGTGTTGTGGCGGGTGGTGGCGACCACGCCCACCCATTACCACGAGGGTTTTTATTCGCTGCTGGACCGGGGGCGGGAGCCGCAGTGGGACGCCTTTGAGCGTGGTGCGGGGCTGATGTCGGCCTATGCCGCCAACCCGGCTTTCCAGCGGTTGAACGCCTTTGCCCACGGGCTGGTGGCGATGCGCGAAGTGGATGGCCGGGCCCAGGTGAGCGACCTGCGCATGGGCCAGACGCCGGTGTTCAGCTTCAGCTTCGACATCGGACCCGCCGCCGGTCCGCTGCCCGGCCCGCAGCCGGTGCTGCCGCGTGGCGGCCGGCCGGACCTGGACCGCGCCTTGCCCTGGCTGTGGGGCCGTTTGCGTGGCGACGTGTTGCCGCCGCCCCGCTGACCCCGTGCCGGGGCAGCGGAACCCACTGGAGAGCATCCTCTAACTTTTTTGCTGCACTGCAGCAAAAAGCGCTTGCAAATCCTAGGGTAAGCCCTATACTTCAAACCATGTTGCAGTGCAGCAAAACCGAATTTTCGGTGACTGGCGCGAAGCAACACCCTCAACCCCTTTTGAAGGAAACCACCATGTTGACCGTTGAACAAATCGCCGCCGCCCAGCAATCGCAACTGAACACCCTGTTCGGTTTTGGCGCCAAGGCCGTCGAAAGCGCTGAAAAAGTCATCGAACTGAACCTGCAAGCCTCCAAGGCCCTGCTGGCCGACAGCGCCGAGTACACCAAGAGCCTGCTGTCCGCCAAGGACGCCCAGGAATTCCTGAAGCTGCAGACCGGCTTCGTGCAGCCCCTGACCGAGAAGTCTGCCGCCTACGGCCGTCACCTGTATGACATCGCCTCCGGCGTCAGTGCCGAGCTGAGCCAGGCCGCCGAAGTCCAGGCCGCCAGCGCCCAGAAGCAGTTCGCTGCCGCTGTGGAAGCCGCTGTGAAGAACGTGCCCCAGGGTGGCGAAGCCGCCGTGGCCGCCGTCAAGAACGCCATGACCGGCGCCAACAGCGCTTTCGAACAAGTGCAAAAGGTGGTGAAGCAAGCCACCGAACTGGCCGAGTCCAACTTCAAGGCCGTGACCGCCACCGCCACCAAGGCCGCCAAGGCCAAGTGAGCTTGACGCGCCGCTGGCGCGTTGATTCGCCACAGGTTGAATTGAAACCGCATCCTTCACGGGGTGCGGTTTTTTTTCGTTGGTGCGGCGGCGCTTCTGCGTCAGAGGGTGTTGGGTGGCCGACGCCGCTCGTGTCCCCCGCGCCGCTGCGCGGCGCTCCTCCTTGATCTCGCTGCGCCAGCCACCCAACACCCTCTGCCCACGGTGACGCGCTCACCCATCGATCGGCGGGGTGGGGTGTTCTGCAGAGCGAGGTAAAGGAGGAGCCGGCACCAGCCGGCGGGGGACACGAGCGGCGCAGAGCACCCCGCCACGCCGATCGCGCCAACACGTGGGACTGTCACTTTTCAGACGCCAACGGCAGCAC